>NZ_JBQKHK010000016.1:0-41254 GCF_052118305.1 Collinsella sp. LCP21S3_D3 | reverse complement strand
GCGACACATCTGGTGTGTCCATCCTCGCAGTATCCGGTTCTCAAGGTGCACGCCTGCGCGTCTCATCCGGTCCGACCGGGCCGCGCGGCAAGGAGATATATTGCCAGACCGGAGGGGCCCCGGGGGCGGGAATCACGCACTCCATATTTTGTTCACAAATAAATTGATCCTTCAGCTGTTCCACTGAAGTCATATCTGAAGCATCGGCTTCCGGTATTGGCGATGACCAGCTGGTTTATAGGTGTTGAGGTATCGGTCATCTCTGGTGCGCTACTTTACTCTAACGGCATCTGGTTTTGGTTTCCTGTCGGTAAAAGGCTGGTTTTGGCCGCCAGGCGTCCTTATATATAGAGAAGATCGGGTTCGAACCCGTGCACCGGCAACAAAAAAGCGGCCGGCATCCGCCAGTCGCTTTTCTATTCTATGGTGGGCCGTCAGGGGTTCGCGCCCGCTGCGCGGGCGGCCGCTTCGGCGCCTCCGCGCCTCGCGCGCTGCGCTGGCAAACGCTGACGCGTTTCCTCAGCTCCGCGCCCTTTCGGGTTCGAACCCGTGCACCGGCAACAAAAAAGCGGCCGGCATCCGCCAGTCGCTTTTCTATTCTATGGTGGGCCGTCAGGGGTTCGAACCCTGGACCTTGGGATTAAAAGTCCCCTGCTCTGCCAGCTGAGCTAACGGCCCGCGGATGGCATTGTACCACGGTCTGAGACTATTCCCAACTCCATTGGCCGTTCTGGAAAATCACAATTTCACGTCCATCAGGTGTAATGCCCGTAACATCGATGTCGTCCGTGCCAATCATAAAGTCAACGTGCGTGCTCGAAACGTTGACGCCATGCTCCAGAAGTTCCTCTTTGGACATGTCATACCCGCTTTCGATGCACTCGGGAAAACCGACACCCAACGCAAGGTGACAACTGGCGTTCTCGTCATAGAGTGTGTCGTAGAATAGAATGCCGCTTTCACGAATCGGTGTGTTCTTGGAAATAAGCGCGACCTCGCCCAGATGAGCAGCACCTTCATCGGTTTCAATAATGCTCGCAAGCGTTGCCTTACCCACGCGAGCGTCATAGTCCACTACGCGGCCGTTCTCGAACTTAATCCAAAAATCGTCAACCTTATTGCCGTGGTGAATGAGCGGCATAGCCGAGTACACGATGCCGTCGGCGCGCATACGATCGGGCGAGGTGAAGACCTCCTCGGTGGGAATGTTGGGGAAGAAAGGGTGACCGTCGGGAGTTTTTCCCTTGCCGCCGGCCCACTCATGGCCTTTCGTCATTCCAATCGTCAGATCAGTTCCATTCGAAGCGGTGTAGTGCAGGCAATCAAATTGATTATCGTTTAGGAAGCGCAGGTTTTTTTCGAATGTGGCGTCATGGAGCTCCCAGTCGCTCTCCGGGTCCTGGCCATCAGCACGAGCGGTGTGCAGAATCGCATTCCACAGCTTATAGACTGCAACCTCATCGGCGTCTCCCGGGAATACCTCGCGCGCCCAAGCAGCGACCGGAGCGCCGGCGATGCACCACGGGTTAATGTTGTAGTCCAGTCCACGGCGGAAGACCTTACACTGCATGTTCCTCGCCTTAGAAGCTGCGGCAGGCTTAGCGGGATCGATGCCCTTGAGGGCAGCAGGGTCCGTGCCCTCAATAAAGATAAAGCAGGCTCCGTCCTGAGCCAACGAATCCAGCTGCATGCGCTTCCACTCGGGAGTCTGCTCAAAATAGCTTTTCTCGACATGCTCGTAGGTAAGCCTCGTCACGGCATCGTCAGCCCAGATGACCGTCACGTGACCGGCACCGGCGTCATAAGCCTCCGCAACCACCACGCGCGCAAATGACGCGCACTCGACGGGAGACTGAACGACGACCTCCTGACCGGGCTTAACGTTGACGCCCTTGCGGACAACGAGACGCGCATAATTTTTAATCTTGGGCTCCAGGGACTTCATACCCTCCAGAGCCTCTTCGACCGTCAGGGCAGCTCGAATCATGTGCCACTCCATCTATCTACAGGACAGTAAAAAGGCGCGCCGCAAAAAACGACGCGCCTTATATCTTAGCGATATCTATAGGTTGTAACGCTACTACTTCTTCTTGGAGGCCTTCTTGTCCTCTTTGGCAGCCGAGCGCTCGATAATAGCGTTGAGCTTGTTATCGGACATGCCCTCGGCCTGCGCGCGATACATATTACGCAAGGGACGGATGCGCACGAAGTCGTAGATGAAGTCACCCAGAATGACGATGTAGGACAAAACAATGCCGGCCATCTGGACGGGGCTGGACACCATGCCAGCGGGAGCGAAGTACAGCGAAGACCAAATGGCCACGACGAGCACCATGCCGATAGTAAGCACGGCCCACCAGATGCGACGGCGCTTGGTGTAGTCCTCATCCTGCTTGAGAAGAATGCTCGACACCGTGTAGATGCGGTCCTCCTTGGCGCGCCGCTTAGCCTTGCGGGCGCGCTTCTCCTCTTTAGAGAGGCCCTCGAGGCTCTCGCCCTTCTCGAGCTCCTTGCGGCGTGCCTTGGATGATGCCGGCACGACGTGAACAGAACTCGCTGCCTGACGAGCTGGCTTGGCGGATGCGGCGGACTTGCGCGCAACCCCGGTAACCTCGTGGGATTGCGTGCGCTTGTTCGTGGCGCTACGGGTACTCACTTACGCGTTCTCCTTCATGCTTGTAAACTGGGAGCCCGTGATGATCTGGAAGGCCTCGCGATAGCGCTCGGACGTGCCATCGATGACCTCGGCGGGCAGATGCGGGGTCTCCCCCGTCATATCCCAGTTGGCCTTGAGCCAATTGCGGACGAATTGCTTGTCGTAGCTAGGCTGAATCTTACCCTCCTCGTAGCTGGCGGCAGGCCAGAAACGGCTGGAGTCGGGCGTGAGGCACTCGTCGATCAGCGTGACCTTGCCATCGATGACACCAAACTCAAACTTGGTGTCGGCAATGATGATGCCACGGGTCGCTGCATACTCGGCGGCAGCCTTGTAGATCTTAAGAGATAGATCGCGGATCTGCGTGGCGATGTCCTCGCCAACGATCTCGCAGCAACGCTCAAACGAGATATTCTCGTCGTGATCACCGATCTCGGCCTTCGTGGACGGGGTGAACAGCGGCTCGGGGAGCTTAGAGGCCTCGGTCAGGCCCTCAGGCAGCTGGATGCCGCAGACGGTGCCGTTCTCGTCGTAGGTCTTCTTGCCCGAACCGGTCAGATAGCCGCGGACGATGCACTCGATAGGAATCGTCTGGGCCTTCTTAACCAGCATGGCGCGGCCTGCGAGATAGTCACGATACTCGGCAAACTCCTTGGGGAAATCCGCCGGATCGATGGAGACGAGGTGATTGGGGACGATATCGGCAAACTTGTCGAACCAGAACGCCGAGATACGGTTGAGCACCTCTCCCTTAAACGGAATTTCGTCGGGAAGAATAAAGTCGAACGCAGAAATGCGATCGGTGGCGACCATCAACAGGTTTTCGCCGGCATCGTAGATATCACGAACCTTGCCACGGGAATCCGGACGACGCTCCATCGTTGTCACGTGAGTCACTCCTTACCTAAATACGACAGAAATGCGGGTTCTTTACCGCACGTTTTCGCAAACTCGGAGCGGCAGGGACGCGGTCCCTCCTTCACCGAATAGCGAAAAGCTAGTGCTCCATTGTAGTAGATGCCGCGTCCGCCGTGTGCTCGCGGGGCAGATGAATCGTAAAAGTCGTACCCTTTCCAAGCTCCGACTCCACGGATATGTAGCCATGGTGACGCTCGACGATCTGTTTAGTTACGGCGAGGCCGACGCCCAGGCCGCCAGCTTCGCGGGCGCGGCTGGCATCGGCGCGCCAAAATCGTCCGAAGATACGCGACAGATCGTCCTTGGCAATACCGATACCGGTATCCGAAACGGCAATACTGACATGCTTGCGGCCACTGAGCACCGACACTACGACCCAACCGCCCTCGGGGGTGTAGCGCATGGCGTTGCTCATGAGGTTGATGACGCATTGCGTGATCATGTCGGGATCGGCCTCGACGACATCGTCGTGCCCCTGGGTTTCATCTGCAAAGCGAAGGCGAAGGTCACGGTCGGCAAACAGACGCTCCTGGCCGTTCACAATCGATCGCACGAACGGAACCATGTCCACCGGTTCGAGATTGAGCGGAGCCGTGCTGTTTTCCATACGCGATAGGTCAAGCATCTGCTGCACCAAACGAGCCAGGCGACGCGTCTCGGAAGCGACCGTCTCCAGATGCTCGTCGTCGGTGGGGTACACGCCGTCTTGCATGGCCTCGACCGTTGCAAGCATGGCCATGAGCGGTGTACGAAGCTCGTGTGCGACATCCGAGGTCAGGCGCTTTTCGTGCTTCATATCTTTCTCGAGCGAGGTGGCCATCTCGTCAAAGGTCTCACCCAGCTGGTCGATTTCGTCATCGCCGCGCAAGCCCGTACGAGCAGACAGATCGCCGTCGCGAATTTGCTTGGCTGTGCTCGTAATACGATGAATCGGCTTGGTAAGCATGCGCGACACGAGCGATCCGATAACGACCGAGATGCAGATTGCAACAACCGCGGCAAGAGCCATGGCGTTAAAGGTCTTCTCCCTAAACGCAGAATCTGCCTTAGTGAGCAGAGCGTCGGAGCCGATAGCCCATAGCTTTACCTGTCCGACATGCTCGCCAGAGGACGTAACGATTTCGACGTTGGCAACGCTATCGGAGTCGGTGGGCGCTGACGAGACCGGGCTATGCGAGGCCTTTTTACCGCTCGAGCTGCTCGACGGCAATTCGCTCTCGCGCACATCGGCGGTCGCACTTGCCGAAGGCCATGAGTCGTCATAAACGACAACGCCCTTTTTGTTGACGACCTGCATACCCAGGTCGTCGGACACCAAGCTCGATGTCGCGACCGTGCGCAGCTCGCCCGCAGTCCAATTGCCGTTTTCCTCATACGACGTCGCAAGCTTTTCGGCAGCAGAATTGGCGATCTCGACGATATTGGAGCGCGTGTAATCCGAAAAGACGGTACCCCACACAACGGAGACAACGCCCACCAGCACCAATACCGTCATGAGCGATGTCAGGGCAAAAGCCAAAGCCATACGCGAGGGATAGCTCATCGCCGGCCGTGAATCGGAACGAGGCGTGTTCCAACTTGCCTTGGAACCCGCCTCGTTCTCCTGCTTGTGCTTTTGTCCGATTTCAAAGCGCGCAGGTGTCATATGTGATTTACCTATTTCTCGTCCGACTTATCGGTCTTGGCCGGAGCCTCGAAGCGATAACCGACGCCGTGAACGGTATAGAGCCACTTAGGCTTCTTGGGGTCGTCGCCCAGCTTGGCGCGAAGGTTCTTCACGTGGCTGTCGATGGTGCGCTCGTAGCCCTCAAAGTCGTAGCCGAGCACCTTCTCGACCAGTTCCATACGGTTATAGACGCGACCGGGATGGCGAGCAAGCGTGGTAAGCAGCTTAAACTCGGAAGCGGTCAAATCGACTTCCTTGCCCTCGACCAAGATCTTGTGGCCCGAGATATCGATGACCAGATCGCCAAAGTCGAGTACCTCAACGGCGGGCTCGTCTGCCTGGTGAGCACGACGGAACAGGGCGCGAACGCGGGCGACGAGCTCGCGCGGCGAGAACGGCTTGATCAGGTAGTCGTCGGCACCAAGCTCGAGGCCGATGATGCGATCCTCGATCTCGCCCTTGGCGGTAAGCATGATGATGGGCACATCCGAGGTATCGCGGATAGTGCGGCAAACGCGCTCGCCGGGGATCTTGGGGAGCATAAGGTCGAGCACAACCAGGTCGAACTGGTGCTTCTCGAACTCCTCGATCGCAGACTGGCCATCGCCAACGCCAACAACCCAGTAGCCCTCGCGCTCGAGATAGGCAGCGACAGCGTCACGGATCGCCTTCTCGTCCTCGACCAGCAGAATCTTTTTTGCATCTGAAGCCATAACACGGCCCCCCTGTCTCAATTAGCTAAGAACAAGCCCATTTTAACGCACCTGAGCCCACCGGGCATCGCATGGGCGCGACAGCTCGGCGGGCGGTACTCACGGTTACAATGGGCTTATTCCCCCGTTGGCGCCTTTTTAACCCCTCGGCGCTAAAGAGAGAACAGGCGAGCGGTAACCGTCTCGGGAATTCCTTGGCTATTGCGCACCGTGGCATAGGTTAAAAACGTATTCGATTTTCCCGCCGTAGCTGGATAATCGCCATATTCGAGAGCACGGTCGGGCGACAGCAGTGAACCATAGGTTTTAGCGGAGGTATCGATCAGAAAATGCGACGCCTGAACCTTAACCAGATATTTGCCCTTCCTGCCGGCGGCGCACGCAAGCGGTTCGCGCGATAGAAATTGATACGGGCCGCCCTCGTTACCAATGTAGGTACCCATATTGCCCAGGCCGCCCACGCCGGCATAGGTCGCCTCAATGGAGAACACAAACGTATCGCCCATATATACGGCCTCGAAAGGTGACACCGACGAAGGAAGGACCAGCTGAGCCCTCTTGGTATTGTTGCCGTCCGTCAGGTCGATCGCCGTCATGCCGTAATAGACGCCCTCGTCATTGCGCACGCGGGGTGAGATAGTCAGGATGCCATCGCTCACGCGCGGTGCAGACGCAAAGCGGCCTGTCGACTTCCAGATTGCCTCCGCTTTAGATTCATCGAGCGAACGGCGGTAGCAATATGAATCGCTGCCGGTCTTATTGCCACCGGTCGAAGGCATCTTGTACCAGATGACCGACGAGTCAAAGGCGGTAAACAGCGGAGGGTCGTAATCCTCACCGCCGCGATCAAGCTCAACGGCATTACCAGTAAGCGCCGCGCCCGACAGGGTTTGCGCATAGAGCTTCCACGACGAATTCGCGTAGTTCATCTCAACCCACGCAAACACGCTATCGGTGGCGCGAACGTCGTAAAACGCATAACCGGAACCCTCGACAGGATCGTCGATCAACGTGGTGAGTGAGCCGTCCCCCATGTTGAACACGCCAAGCGTGTTGGCATGCAGCGCAGATGCGGGCGCCATCATCGCCGCAGCGTAACCGCCATCGCAGTAATACAGGAGCGTCCCCAATGGCAACGTCCACGACGCCGTCGGCTTAAGATCAATGTCGACGGCCTCATACTCTTCGGTAATCGAGACGATCTTGGAATCATCTTTGATAACCTGCGGCTCACCGGCAGCATCATCGCTGGTGCCCGTTTTTTTCGAGCACCCCGCAAGCAGCGTGGCAGCACTCGCGGCAGCACCACCCAACACAAATCCTCGGCGCGTTACCCCATTCTTAACGCGATCAAAAATACTCATTAGGCAATCTCGGCACGCGCGGCCTCGATGGCACGCGTAAGCTGGTCGGCACAGGAGGTCTTTTTCGTGCCGCACGTATTGCCGGCCAACACCTCAATCACACGATCGGAAGAAACACCTTCGACCAATTTAGAGATGGCCTTGAGGTTGCCGTTGCAGCCGCCGGTAAACTCAACGCCCAGCACTTTGCTGCCGTCATCGGAAAGATTGAGGTGAATATTGCGAGTACACACGCCCTGGGGCTTGTAATCAAACGAAATCATGCGATCTCCTTCTCAGAATGTCATTCGAGACGACTATTATCCCCGTCTTTCCATAAATGCAACGAGGCGCTTTACCGGCAACACACATTACCAGCAAAGCGCCCTAAAAAGCTAACGTTATGCCCGAACCTACTCGAAGCTCAGCTGCTCCAGACGATCGAAGACCGTATCGATGCGGGTGAGGAAGTCCCACGGATCAAAGATCTCGTCGAGCTTCTCCTGGCTGACGGTGCAGCGCGGATCGGCCTCGAGGCGCTCCTTGAAGGTGGGGCCGGAAACGCAGTCCTGCACCTCATGCCAGGTCGCCATGGCGTTTTCCTGCACGATTGCGTAGGCTTCCTCACGGGTAATGCCCGTATCGACGAGGGCCAACAGAACCTTGGAGGAGAAGATGAGACCGCGGGTCTTGTTGAGGTTGGCCATCATGCGAGCCGGATACAGCTGGAGGCCATCGATAACGCGGATAAGGCACTGGAACATGTGGTCAAGCGCGATAAAGCTATCGGCCTGGGCGACGCGCTCGGCAGAAGAGTGCGAAATGTCACGCTCATGCCACAGGGCGACGTTGTCGAAGGCGACCTGGGCGTTGGACTTCACGACGCGCGACAGGCCGCAGACCTTCTCCATGGTGATGGGGTTACGCTTGTGCGGCATGGCGGAGCTGCCCTTTTGACCCTTGCGGAACGGCTCCTCGGCCTCGAGCGTATCGGTCTTCTGCAGATTGCGAACCTCGGTAGCGATACGCTCGCAGGTGGCCGCCGTGGTGGCGAGGACGCCAGCGAGGTAGGCATGATGGTCGCGGCTGATAACCTGCGTGGACAGTGGGTCGTGAACCAAACCCAGGTGCTCGCAGACATACTCCTCGACAAACGGCTCGATGGAGCTGTAGGTGCCAACGGCACCCGAGATGGCACCGAAGGCGACGTTCTTGCGAGCGTCCTCAAGGCGGTCCAGATCGCGCTTGAGCTCCCAGGCCCAAGAGCCAAACTTCATACCAAAGGTCATAGGCTCGGCGTGGATGCCGTGAGTGCGACCGGCGCAGAGCGTGTTACGCTCCTCGAAAGCGCGACGTTTGCAGATCTCGCCGAGTTTCTTGACGTCCTCGATAATTAGGTCGCAGGCCTGGGTGAGCTGATAGCACAGGGCCGTATCGCCCAAGTCAGAGCTGGTCATGCCATAGTGAACCCAACGGCTGGGCTTAGGCTCGCCCTCGGGAACATCGGCGTCGATATACTCCTTCATATTGGTCAGGAAGGCAATGACGTCATGGCGCGTGACTTCTTCGATCTCGTCGACCTTCGCCTTCTCAAAGTTGGCGTGGTCGCGGATCCACTGAGCTTCTTCTTTAGAAATACCGATCTTGCCGAGCTCCGCCTGGGCCTCGCAGGCCAGAACCTCAATCTCCTGCCAAATGGCGTACTTGTTCTCGAGGGAGAAGATGTGTCCCATCTCCGGGCGGGTATAGCGATCGATCATAGCGGCTCCTTTTTGGTTATTGGCACGTTGGTCGTAACCCAACCATTGTACCGTGCGCAGGTGCAAGTATAGGCAGCAGGTATTAACCTAACATTTTGCCATTTGCCTAACGTTCACACCTTGTCGGGTTCGAGTCCCGGCGCTTTATTGAAAAAAGCACGACACCGTGATGGTGCCGTGCTTGTACTTTTAACTGGAGCGGGCAACGGGACATCCGCGCATTTGCTTCGCAAATCCGCACCGGCTTCAGGCGCCTGTCGGCGCCTTCACCTGCTCGCTACAAACGCTTCGCGTTTGCTTAACGCTCACACCCTGTCGGGTTCGAGTCCCGGCACTTTATTGAAAAAAGCACGACACCGTGATGGTGCCGTGCTTGTACTTTTAACTGGAGCGGGCAACGGGACTCGAACCCGCGAGTGTCAGCTTGGGAAGCTGATGCCTTACCACTTGGCGATGCCCGCATATGTGGGGGATAGTATAACGCGGTTGTCTTGTTTGATACAAGGGCGCCAACCCTTGTTTTACGCATGGAAAATCATCTTCTTGTTGCTCGAATTGCGAAAACAGGGACTCGAGTAACCTGTTTTACACCGTCTTCTACCTGCTCTTTTGTTTGATTATCTAAAACCGGTCTCCATCTGTTGGGAACTTGGCAAGTTCTTGGTCAGCTCGCGGTACTTACCCGTATGACCCCCGGCGCTAATCTCATCCCACGCGCCACAATCTCCCAGCGCGGCGCACAAAGGATAAGGAGCAGCCATGTCCAATGCACCCACGCACTCTGTCCACAGCGCAATCGCAACAGCACCGCTGCTCCTATTCCTCTTGTTGTTTCTAGCCTGCGCCACGCCTGGCACCGCCTGCGCCGTCGACGGAAACGATACGCTTAGTTTTCGCACCATCAGCGATATGTGCGGACCGTTTGGCATTGGCAAGTACGAGGCACAAGACGCCTCGATTTCTTACTGCATGAACCAAGACTGCCCCGGCCCCAGCAGCCCGGGAGGACCCTGGCGGACCTACAATCAGGGTTGGACATGGCTCGACAACGAGTTTGCCGCCGTCATCTGCCATGGATACCCTTCCGCCACATCATTTGGCGGCCATAACCTAACGGCCGAACGCGCCCGCGCCGCAACCCAGATTGCCGTGTGGATGCTCAAAGGAACCACGCGCCCCGATGGCTCTTTTGCGTATACAAACAACGCCGGCGTTGCCAAAAGCGGCAAGTTCAATCAAGACGCCGAGGTTGTCGCGGCGGCGCGCTGGCTCTACGACAACGCAAAAGCCGGAAATATTAAGGCCGACCCGCATCGCGCCAGACGCTATCACGGACCTGTCTCTAACGAAGGCCGTCACCAGGATATGCTCTACGTTTTGCCCACCATCAACGTATCCTTTGAGAAAAGATCTGCAAACACTGTCATTACCAGCGGGAACGATACGTATCAGTTAGGTGGGGCGACGTTTAACATCTTTGAGAAAAACACGGACAAACACGTCGGCAGCATCAAAATGGACGGCAACGGTCGTGCACGGGCAACACTTTTGCCCAACACGGCATATTACCTAATCGAAACCAAAGCGCCGACAGGCTATCTGTCCCGACGCGATCGCATTGACTTTACCACCGGAAAAAGCGACGGACATGTCACAATCAACGAGCAGCCAGGTTCTATCACGCTGCGTGTCGTCAAAACCGATGCCGCCACGAATGCCGGAGCGCAAGCGGGAACCTCGCTCGCCAAAGCCGAATTTACCTGTGTCTCGCAATCTACCCCTGGGTGGACGCGCACCTTCACGACCGAAGGCGATGGCCAGGCGACCTTAAGCGGCATTCCCCTGGGAACCTTTACCCTCTACGAATCGAAAGCGCCAGAGGGCTACCTGCTCCCCCATGACAGCTGGACCTATACGGTCGGTCCCAATCAACTAAACGACATGGGCGTCGTTGAGCTCGAACGCCGCATCCCCAATACTCATATTGCGTTTGACCTCGAGATTTCCAAGTTCAAGGATTACGGGAACGGCGAGCAATCGGGATTAGAACAGCCAGCGGAAGGCGTCGTCTTTGAAATCGTCAGCAACAGCTCTAAGCAGGTCGTAGGCACATTGACGACAAATATCTATGGCTTCGCATCCACCAAAGACCAGCCCAAGGCCTGGTTTGGCGCGGGCACACGACCGGACGGCGTCCATGGAGCCATCCCCTACGATCGTGAGGGGTATACCGTTCGCGAGGTCCCGGAAACTGTTCCCGCAGGCTTCAAGCGGGCAGAGGATTGGACCATCGCGCCCGAGCAAATCGCCGACGGAGCCAAGCTTCAGTACATAGTGGACAATCACACCCTTTCGACACATCTCCAAATCATCAAACGCGATGCCCAGACGGGAGCTTCCGTCCCCCTTGCCGGCTTTAGTTTTCAGCTGCTCAACAGCAACCGTGAACCCATCTCTCAAACATGCTGGTATCCGACGCACAACGTTATGAACACCTTTACCACCAATGCGACCGGCACCGTCACGTTGCCAGAATCGCTCAAGCCGGGCACATATTACGTACGAGAAGTCGCAGCCAAAGCGCCCTACCTTGTGGGCGACGAACTGAAGGTGACGATTCCTGCCGATGCAGATCTCACACCTATCGCCGCCGTCTCGTATTTCAACAGCGCGGCAACCGGAAGCATCGAGATCGCGAAGGCTGACGCAGTAGACGGCAGTGCCCTATCTGGTGCCAAGTTTGAAATTCGCGCTGCCGACGATATCGTTTGCCCCGATGGCCACATTGCCGCCCTTGCCGGTGAAGCCGTTGCCGCCGTCACAACTGATGAACAGGGTAAAGCTCGCGTAGACAACCTTTCGCTGGGTTGCGGAACGGCACGATACGAAGTCGTTGAAACCCAGTCTCCCGACGGCTATCTACTTGATCGGACAGCACATATCGTTGAGCTTACTTATATCGACCAGAAGGTCCCCGTGGTCGAGTCGCAGATCGAATTGTCTAATGATTTCTCCAAGGTCGATTTCTCCAAGGTCGATATAACAGACAAGCATGAAGTTAAAGGCGCCCGACTGGTCTTATGCGACGCCGATGGAACAGAAATTGATTCTTGGATATCATCCGAGCAGCCCCATCGCGTGGAGCACCTTGAACCCGGTTCTTATACCCTACGCGAAACAATGTCCCCGCGCTCCTATGACCTCGCTGAAGACGTATCCTTTGAAGTCGAGGATACGGGGAAGATCCAGGCCGTAACCATGACGGATGCACCGATTGAGATTAAGGGGAGCGTCGACAAGCGACAAGAAATCGCGCGGCCAACCGCAAAGGGAACAGTGGCGAACGGCGACGGTAAAAACCGGGCGGCGACGCAACCCGACAGTAAGGGCTCCTATTCCTACACCATCGACGCTCAAAACGAATCGAGCACCTGGGTCGACGAGTTCACCGTCACCGACGATCTCGAATGTGCCAAAGACGGCACGGCCAAACTTGTCGCCATTAAAACCCCGATCGCCGTCGGCGACTTAAACGGGCTCTGCAATGTTTGGTATCGAACGTCACCGGCAGACAAGTTGGGCATAAAGGAAAAGGCCAACGCCACACTTGACGATGAACACACCAACCCGTGGCTCGAGACAGCCGAGGTCAAAGAGCGGCTGGGCGAGGATGTGCGGATTGTCGATTACGACGGCTGGAGTCTTTGGAAAGCCGATGTCTCGACCACGGAGTCTTCCACCCTCGAAGTAAAGGACCTTACGCTTTCGGACGACGATGTTATCACGGGGATTCGCTTTGAGTATGGCTCGGTTTCCGCAGACTTTACGACCCGGCGCGACAACGATTCTTGGAATCGCAATGGGCTTAAAGACGAGCATGACGACCTTGACGACGCGACGGCATCCCTCAAATCGGATTTACACGGAGCAATCATCCGGATGTGTGCAACCTCATCCTATACGCCCCAAACCGCACTCGCCAACAGTGCCCGTGTTGACCTTTGCCGCAACGGAGGAGGCGAAAAACTCGAGTCGCACGATAAAGATCGTGTTGTTCAAAAATGCGCCATTCCGCAGGATCTTCCAAATACGGGCAATGCACCCATCATCTCTTTTCTCACCGCATTATTGACCGCCGGTGGCACAGCAATTTGGCTCACTTGGCTAAGCTCGGTATCAAAAGAGGAGTAGGTAGAAATAGCGGGCGAGCCGATATGCCGGCTCGCCCGCTATCTGGCGTATGTAACCAAAGGCTATTCCGTAGACGCAGACCCACCGTCAACAAGTTCCAGATCGCCATCCGAAATGCCGTCGGCACCCAAACTCTGCTCTTGCTCCACCTCTTCGCTCATCGTGGACCTGGGCGTCGACCCCTTAGCGCCCACGATATATGCGGCCCCCAGACCCATGGCGATGGCGATCAAAAACAGAACCACATAGACGGGCCAATGGCGTTTGATGTATGAAAACACACTAACTCCTTAGAGGTCCACTACGAACGGCGGATGACCTCGGTGACAACCTCGGACACCGTAGCGATGTTCGTCGGGTTGACGTTGTACGGCAAATCGTCTTCGGTGCGCGCGCAGGCAAGACGCGGGCCATCGACACCGGCAATTGTGAGGGCGCGACGGCTCGCCTCGAGCGCGGCATAGGCATCGGTCTTGGCATAGGGCATCTCAAACGCGCCACAATCAACGTGGAACGACTTGCACACCTTGCTGACCAGATTCATGATGCGGCGATCACCCTTGAGCAACTGCTGCTCGCCTTCGACCGTCACGACCGAAAGCCTACCGGCTCCAATGGACTCAAGATTGATAAAGAACACACCACGCAGCTTATCGCGATGGGCTTCGAGGAACGCCTTCATACCGGCGCCGTCACAATCCGAGGCACCCGTTGCCACAAACCAGATATCGTGACCAAGCAGCTCGTCATCACCCATGGAGGCAACAGCCGAAAGCATGTCCTCGGCAGAAGCGCCGTCAGAAGAGGTGGCACCGCCCTTCCAGCCGTTATCATCGTCCTCAAAGTTATCCCAAGAGCCGATACCGCGGCCAGACTTCTTGGCATCGTAGTCATCCTCGACGCCCAGCCAGTCGCTCATGCTGTTCTGCTCATTCTTCTTTTTGCGTCCGAACAAGCCGCCCAGACCGCGCTTCTGAGGCTTTGCCTCCTTGGCGACGGGAGCCGAGATGGTTTCGATGGGCTGAGCGCCCGAAGAAACGGGCATGGAGGGGGCAACCGGTGCCGACGTGGGCTCGGGCCCCTGAGCCGTCGCGAAAGGATCGTCGGCCTGAGCCGAGGGGTCGGGGAGATCGAAGAGGGATGTGCGGGATGCGACGTTGGCCTGCTGCATCGAGGGCAGCGACGGATCGGGGACCGAGGCAAGCGGCGAAGAAGAAGGTGTGGGCACCGGAGCAGAAGCGGGATCGGGGATATTCATCTGCGGACGCGGTGCGGCCTTGGACGAAATCTGCGCCATGAGCGAATCAACCGTCTCGACCTGCACCGATGCGGGGTTGGCAACCGTGGAGCCGGGATCGCTCGGGGCAGGCATGGTAAAGATCTGCGTAGAGTACGGCCTGGACTCATCGGCGTTAGAAACCACCGGGGTCTCTTCTTGCTCAACGACGACCGTCGCGTCGGCTTCAATCTCGTCGGCGATGTTCGTCTCGGCGACAACGTTCTCAACCTGCTCGGCATCGACACTCTCAGCCGGCTCGGCTTCGGGCGCCTCGATCTCATCTGCAGCATCCTGGGACTCATCGGAAACAGAAAGGGGCTCGGCGATGGCAGTACCCTGCTTCTCGAACGTTATCGTGGCATCGAACTTCGCGGCATCGAGCGTCTCGGTGGCGTCGATTGGCTGCTGGGCCTCAAAGGACGTCGTAGCCTCGGCGACCTCCGTCGCGGCAGGCTGCTCAGCCTCATGCTGTTCAAATTCCCGCGCCGCACGCTCGCGCTCGGCCTCGGCAGCCTGCTGGTGGGCAATAGCCTCCTGCTCTGCCACCTCGCGCGCAGCGGCACGCTTTTCCTCAAGGTCGTCGACAAGTTTTTTACCCTTAGCGAGTGCGCCCTTAAAGAAGCTTGAAGCGCTGGCTCCAATCGAAGAGAACGCAGATGCTATATCGGCATGGGGCGTCGCGACCGGTAGATCGGCCGAAAAATCGGTATCGCTCTCATAGGAAACGCGCTGCGGATACTCATCGTAATCGCTGGCGGAATCGTCGTACACATCCTGAACCACCGGAGCGGGTGCAGCGGTGTCCGGCTCGGGTGCAGGGCTGGGCTCGGGTTCCGTCTCGGGCTCGGTATCGACGGCGGGCTCGTCGGCAGGCGCGGCGACAGGTTCAACCGAAGCAGACTCGGGATCGATCGTCGGCTCCTCGCCCTCTTCGTAATCAAGCGTGCACGACTCGGGAAGCATCCCCAAGGCACGAATGGCATCAGAACCAAAGCGAATATTACCGGCAGCATTGCGATACAGCTTGGGCTCGGGCTCGCTCGGCTCAGCGACAGCGGGCGCCCCAATCGACTCGACGACATCCTCATCCGCGACCGGCTCGGCAGCAACCTCGGCTTCAGCCTGAGCCTCGGGAGCAATGACACCAATCAGGGTTTCGTCAGCTGAGGCACCCTCAAAGCCATCGATCTGCTCGTCAAAAACTTCGCCCTGCTCGGATTCGGGAGCGATCGGCTGGCCAAACTCGTCCTCGGTGTAGGAGGGCTCTTCGTACTCGATCGTGTTACCGTAGTCGTTTTGCTGCTGGGCAGCGGCATACTCAGCCGCCGCGCGCGCCATCTCCTCGGCACGACGCTTTTGCTCACCAAAATAGTCATCAAACGGAATGTCGTTGGGGAACTCGTTTTCGCCCTGGTAAGGGGCAACGTTATCCATGACACCGAGCATCGCGGCTACAGAAGACTTATTGCAGACCGCACCGGACGTATAGGGAAGAACAAAACGGTTGGCAATGATATTGGCCGCGTTGGCGAGCGCCACAAGAGAGGCGAGGATCGCAACGATCCAAAGCAGAACCTTCAGAGCGCCGGGGAGCGGCAGTATACGCAGAATGGCGACGGCAGCGGGGACAATCGTGGCGACCGGCAGCATCTTGGCGATGAGCGCGCGATACGGCGCGTACGGTTCGCGAGCGAGGAGCTCGGCACGCGGAGAATCGTAATGGGCGACAACAACCACCGGACGGTTGCGCGGAGATGCAAGCGGACCTGTGGCCTTGTGATAGGCAATGACATTTTGACTCACGCCCGTCTTGCCCAGGCGAGAGATAACAGGGCGACCGGTACGCTCGAGCACATACAACACGGCACCGACGATGGCCAGCAGAACACCGATTAAGCCGATGCTGCCGCCAATACCCATAAGCAGGGCACCGGCAAAAGACAGGATGCCTGTGACGGCAAATGCCAGCCTGCTGGGTGCAGGAGCGTTAAATTCCTGGACTTCGGGATCAAAGCCATGATTGCGGAAGATCTGGGCGATATCCTCGGCAGCCAAACGCTCTTCTTCGCTGCACGCCGGCGTGATGCCCGTGCCCTGCAGCAGGTGATTGATATAGTTCTGGGTGTTCGCCATGTGCGCTCCACATCCATAATCCGACAAATAGGCCCAATGCTTGCACATTAGAACCGTATATAGTCGAAAGTATACCCCGAGCGAACGCAATCGGCCGAAATCTGGGCATCTTAACGCACTGAGCGGACAAGGATATAGCCTAATCTCCATATCGGATTAAAATCATGGCATCAAATAACCTTCCCATGCGAGGATTCTATGACGGTAAGCGATATGACCGCGACAAACAAAACAAATGCGCCAGAACCCGGTTTCGACAAAACCGCCCAGCGTATCCTCAACCTTTTCTTTGTCCTCAACAGTTCCCCCGAGCCCTTAACTACCGAGCAGATCGTGCTGGATTCTGACCTAGGCTACGGATCGGGCAACGTCGACTCGGATAAGCGAAAGTTTCGCCGCGACCGCGACAAGCTGCTCGAGCGGGGCATTGTGATCAAGGAAGTTCGCGCCGCGGGTGCCCAGGAGACCGAGGAGAGCGCCTGGACAATCGACCGTGAGCATACGTTTGCCGCGGGCGGCTTGATCACCGCAGACGATGCCGACATTCTGCTAAACGCTATCGATCAGACCCTCACCACGGGCTCTTCGGCCTTTGCGACCCCGCTCGCCGACATACGCTCCAAAATTGCCTATCTGACCGGCGAGACGAATACGGCCGAGCACCCCGTTCTTCACTCGCCGACGGTCGATGCGGTATGGAGCGCGTTTGCCGATCGATGCGCGCTGCGTTTTTTGTATCAAAACGGACGGGGTGAGCAACGACAACGCACTGTTTGCGTCTACGGCATGTTCGAGCGCGAAGGAACAGCCTACTTTTGCGGCCTAGATGACGCCACCGGAAAAATCAGAACCTTTCGCTGCGATCGCATCGTTCGTGCGTGGCGTCCATCGCGGGCCTACGCCATTCCCGCAGACTTCAATCTCAACGATTACCTCTTCTTTGAATTCGATTTCTCCGATTGCCAGCCCGTCACGGCAACTTTCTCGTTTGCTCCGCAGGCTCAATCCGACATGGTCCACGGCCTCACACGTGGGCGAGGAAGGCTCGAGCACGCCAAAGACGGCTGGACCTGGACCGTTGACGTTCGCGACCTGAATGCGGCGGCGTCATTTTGCATGGAACACAGTGTTGACGGTATGAGGCCCGTAGCGCCCAACGAACTCAAGCAGGCGTGGAACCGCCTCATCGAAAGGACAGTGAGCGCTCATGGCCGCGCGTAAGCTCACCAGCGAACAAAGGCTCTCGCGCTCCATCGACATTATGGAGGCACTCTATGCCGCCGGCGAGGCGGGCATGACGCGAGACGAAATCTGCAGTCGCTTCGATATCTCCGGAGCTTCGCTCGACGAGATCATCGGCATCATCTCGACGCTCGCAGACCGCGAATCGGGCGCGCGCATCATTTGCGAATGCCGCGATGAACGTGTGATTCTCATCGGCGATGCGGGCCGAGTGCTGCCGCTTCGTCTGAGTGCCGCCGAGGGCGCCGTACTCAACCATGAATTGGAGTCGCTCGGAATCGAAGAGTGCGCGGCGGCGCGCATCCGGCGCGCACTCCTTCCGGCGGAACTCGGATACAACCAACGCGTTGTCGATACCGTCGCTCGCGGATCTTATTGGCAGCAACTCTGCTGTGCAATCCAGGATGGTGTGCGATGCCTCGTCACCTACCGCTCCCTGGACGACCAGCATCCACGCAGGCGATTGATCGACCCCCTAAAGATCACGACCAACGGCGACCAAACGTACCTGATTGCCTGGGATGTCGAGGCAGACGGGCAGCGCTCCTACCGTATGGACAAGATCGAGGAGCTTCTGCTGACGGAAGACTCCGTCGTGCGTCACACGACCGAAACCACGTCTCTGCACGATTCCCTTGCACAGGCAAGCCAGAGCGTTAAGCTCCTGATGCCGCTCGATATGGCAGAACGCGTGAGGTGGGCAGGTATCAGGTCAATTAAAGCCGATGGGGAGGGTACGGCAAGCGTGACCGTTTGCTATAGCTCCGAAAACTGGCTGTTTAGCCAAATTATCGCAGCGGGCGGAGCCATCCGCATCGCAGACGACCCCGCCCTTTCAAAGCGCCTATGTGATGCCGCCGAGGCACTGGCCTTCCGTTCTTAGCGATGGCGTTCGTGCGCTTGGCGCCATAACTGAAGATAGTGGCCGATCTGCGCCGTTTCGATGCGCTGATACGAGCTCGTAGGCAGCGATGTCAGAAATTTCTTGCCGTAACCCTTCGTCACCAGACGCGGGTCGGCCAAAATCAACACGCCGCAATCGGTCGATGAACGAATCAGGCGACCAGCCGCCTGCTTGACCTCGAGAACCGCCTCGGGCAGCGAGTAGCGTACCCAGGCGCGGTCCTCGCGCAGATTGCGCTCGCACGAGAGAGGATCGGTGGGGCTCGAGAATGGCAGCTTGGGGATAATGACGCATCTCAGCGTCTCGCCGCCGGCATCGAAGCCCTCCCAAAATGCTTTGAGAGCAAAGAGCGACGAGGTCGACTCGTTGATAAAGCGATCGCGCAAGCGACGGGGAGACGAATTGCGCTGCTGACAATTGAGTTCCAGGCCGGCACGCGCCAGCTTGGGCTCAACCCGAGCGTACAGGTCTTCCATATCGCGGCGATTGGTGAACAGCGTGAGCACCGACCCGCCCATGGCAAGATGGGCATCGACCAGCACGCGCTCGAGCGCGGACAGGTAGCCCTCGCGGTCGCGAGGGTCGGGAATGTCCCCCGCCACGACTACGGCCATGTTCGAATCGAAGTCATAGCTCGAATCCAGATGTAGTGACGAGGATGCCGAAGCGCCAATGCGATCGAGGCCTACGGCATGGTTAAAGTGCTCAAAGCTCTTGGACACCGTCATGGTTGCCGAGGCAAAGATGGCCGTATGCACCTCGGGCAGCCACTCGTTCGCCAGGGCCTCGCCGATGTCGATGCGCTCGGCGGTCATGGATTCTCCGCCCGCACGTAGGCGGCGGTTGACCTGCAGCGAGTACACATAATGCTCGTCGGTGCCGTCAATGATGAGCTTGAGGTTCTCGGCCAGCTCGTGCAGACGGCGCGAAATATCGCCCAGGTCGACGACGACCTCGGGTTTATCGGCAGCGACAGCCTGCACCAACGCGGCAACATTTTTATCCGCCTGCTCCAGGGCATCGATAGCAGCGCTGGCAGACTGCAAGAAGTCATGCCAGTCATCCGACTCGCGCAACTCGGGGCCAATCCACAGATTTGCGCTGTCGTAGCCACCGCGAGCGCGACGGCCGAGCTCACGCACGCCGTCAAACACCTCGGCGAGTGCCATGCTCGCGCGTGCGACCGTAGACGTCGCCTTCGCGGTGAGCCCCAGATAAAGCGTGGAGCCTTCGGATATCGCCAAATCACGAGATACCTGGCTCAATGCACCGGAGCTCGACCCGCCAAGGCGCTCAAATAGCACACGAGATTCGTCTGCCGAGACCACGCGCGCCCACTGGCGGCGCGCCTCGCGCTCGATGGAATGGGCCTCGTCGATTACCCAGTGGCGGATGGGAGGCAAAATTCTCCCTTCGGCCGCAACGTTGCGAAACAGCAGGGAATGATTTGTGACCACGACATCGGCATGCGCCGCGCGACGACGGGCACCGTGGACGAGGCATTTATCGGGGAAGAACGGACACAGGCGGCGAGCGCATTCGCGCGAGGCCGTCGTAAAGTCGGGGCGGTTGACGCTGCGCCAGCGAATGCCGAGCGAATCGAGGTCACCATCGGCAGATTGGCACACATACGCCATGATCACCGCAACCGCTGTGAGCGTGTCGGCAGGATCGCGCTTGGTGGTAATCTCGGCCTGACTTCGGCTCATGCGCTCGAGTTTGCGCAGG
Source organism: Collinsella sp. LCP21S3_D3 (assembly GCF_052118305.1). NCBI lineage: Bacteria > Bacillati > Actinomycetota > Coriobacteriia > Coriobacteriales > Coriobacteriaceae > Collinsella > Collinsella sp. LCP21S3_D3. The sequence continues at coordinate 20,721 of NZ_JBQKHK010000016.1, read as the reverse complement.
CACGGATAGTGGTCATATCCCTTGAGCGCACAGAATGACAAGCCTCCGTCCAGCTGTTCGGCGAGTTTTGGCAGCTCGTGGTACATAAGCTGATCGGCAAGATTATTCGATTTGGTCGCAATGCCAACGGTAATGTTGTTTCGGCGGGCGGCCTCGGCAAAGGGCACGAGATACGCCATCGATTTACCGACGCCCGTACCGGCCTCTATCACGCGATGCGTATCCGTAACCAACGCGTCGCGTACCTCGAGCGCCATGGCAATCTGCTCGTCGCGCGGCTCATAAGTGGGATACATGCGATTGACTAGACCACCGGGGGCATAATCCGCCTCAATCTCTTCGCGGCTCGGCATGCTAAGAACCGGCAGCTCGTCGGCATCTACGCGATCATCGGCGCGATCGGCCTTGAGCACGTCGGCGCGGGCGGCGGCAAGCGAGAAAATCGAGCCGGGGTTTTGACCTGCCAAAAACGAGAAAATGGGACGATAGGACCAAGGAACATCCGCGTGCATATCCGCCAGACGCGCCATAAGGCCCTGCGGCAAGTCCGTAAGGGCAACCAGCAGCACGCGCCACACCCCACACAGGGCATCGACATCGGCATTTGCACGGTGCGACACGGAGTCGCAGCCAAACAGATCAGCCATAAAGGACAACTTGTGCGATGCCAGGCGCGGCAGCGCGATACGGGACAACGCCAGCGAATCGATCCAGATGTCGCTGACGTTGACACCGCCCTTGACCGATTCGATGAATGATCGGTCAAACGTGGCATTGTGCGCGATAACCGGGCACCCGCCCACAAAATCGGCGAGCGCAGCCACGGCCTCTACAGCCGAGGGGGCATCGGCCACATCGGCGTTTGTGATGCTTGTGAGCTCAGTGATTTCGGCAGGGATCAGCTGCTTGGGATGCACAAACGTGTCAAAGCGGTCAACGACCTCGCGGCCCGAAAGACGGGCCGCGGAAATCTCGATAAGCTCGTTGTCCTGGACCGAAAGACCCGTGGTCTCGGTATCGAGGACGATAACATCCCCCTCGATAAGGCCAAACGATTGTGTGCGGGCACGCTCGGCAAGCGTTGCATAGGAATCAATGACAAACTGCGGCGTTCCAGGAGATACAGCATCCTCGATTAGCATGCAATGCCCGCTCGACGGAGACCCATGCGAATCAGACTGTCACAGACCTGCGGGAAGGTCATGTCTTTGGTATGACGAATCTCGTCCGGATACAGCGATGTATCGGTCATACCGGGAATCGTATTGGTCTCGAGGATGACGGGGCCGTCCTCGCTCACGATAAAATCGCTGCGCGAAATGCCCAGACAGCCGAGGGCTTTGTGGGCCGCACAGGCTAGTTCCTGGGCACGAGCATAGTTTTCGGGCGAAATCTGCGCCGGAATACGGTGGATATCCGTGGGATCGACGTACTTCACATCCAGGTCGTAGAACTCACAGTCCTCAGGCTTGCGAATCTCGACGATCGGCAGGGCGCGCACGTCATCCTCGCCGTAGACGCCTACGGTAATCTCGGTTCCCTCGATGCACTTTTCGACCAGCACCTTATCGCCGTACTCAAAGGCCTTGGCGATGGCGGCAGGCAGCTCAGAGGGCTCGTGTACCAGGGAGATGCCGTAGCTGGAGCCGTTGACGGCGGGCTTTACAAAGCAACGCTCGCCGCAAATCTCAACGATGCGATCGATATCAACCTCGTCGCCCGCCTCAAGCGCCAAACCGGGGGCAATGGGGATGCCTGCCTTGGCATACAGAAGCTTTGAAACCTCTTTATCGGCGCCACACGCGCTGGCGAGCACACCCGACGCCGTATAGGGGATACCCAGCGTCTCCATGGCTCCCTGCATGGCGCCATCCTCGCCGCCGGCGCCGTGCATGGCGATAAACGCCACGTCAAAATCGCCAGTTGCCATAGTCACCATAAAATCATCGGCAGCCGTATCGAGCAGCTCCACCGAAGTGTAGCCAGCCTCCTTTAGGGCCACCACGACGTTCTTTCCCGAATTGAGCGAAATCTCGCGCTCGGCGGAATGGCCGCCCGCCAAGACCGCTACGTGCATGTTCTCTAGGCTTTTACCCGGCATGGGCAGACTCCTCCTCTATGGTTTCTGCAGCTGATACCATATTGTAGCGATACCCCCTACGTTTCCCCAAAATCGAAAGGCTTCCATGAATCCCAGGACTAAATCTCAGGACATTCGCGACTTGAGCCAAAACGATATTCGCGAGCTCGTGGCCGAACTCGGCCAGCCCGCTTTCCGCGCGAAGCAGCTCATTGAATGGGTTTTTGAGAAGAACGTTTGTTCGTTTGACGATATGACCAACCTTCCCAAGGCTTTCCGCGAGCAGTTAAAGGAGGCATTTTCCTTCGACACGCCGACCGAGCTCACCAAGCAGGTGTCCAAGGACGGCTCTCGTAAATACCTACTCGAGTACCACGATGGCATTTCTGTCGAGACCGTCGGCATGCCCCGTCGTAACAAGCTCTCTGTCTGCGTATCCACCCAAGCCGGCTGCGGAATGGGCTGTGCTTTTTGCGCTACCGGTCTCAACGGCCTCAGGCGCTCGCTGACCGCCCAGGAAATCGTCGACCAGGTACTTCACGTTTCCAATGACTTTGGCGAGCGCGCGACAAGCGTAGTGTTCATGGGCCAGGGCGAGCCTTTTGCCAACTACGATGAGGTTCTTAAGGCGCTGCGCATCCTTAATGACCCCGACGGTATCGGCATTGGAGCGCGCCATCTCACCGTGTCTACCAGCGGTGTTATTCCTGGCATCCGTAAGTTTGCCGACATTCCCGAGCAGTTCACCCTAGCTGTCTCGCTGCACTCCGCCATCCAGTCCACACGCAATAAGCTCATGCCCGGTGTCAAGAAATACACACTCCTGCGCCTTCACGAGGCACTGCAGCTCTACACCGAGAAGACCGGCCGCCGTCCGACGTACGAATATGCCATGATCGAGGGCGTCAACGACACCAACCCCGAAATGCAGGCGCTCTGCGACTTCTGCGAGGGCACGCTGTGCCACGTCAACCTGATTCAGCTCAACGATATTGAGGGCAGCCCGCTCAAGCCGTCACCGATCCATAAGGTAGAAGACCTTCAACGCCGTCTTGAGTCCCGTGGTATCGAGACCACGATCCGCAACTCTCGTGGCAACGATATCGATGCGGCTTGTGGCCAACTCAAGCAGCGTTTCAAAGTTCAGAAGAACGCGTAGGGGAGACCAGCCTAAACGTTTCATGTGAAACATCAGAAAGCCCCGGTTGCTTAATTGCAACCGGGGCTGTTTCATATTCATCGACTATCAGCATCATACGATAGTCCAACATTATTTAGGACGAAATTAGGAATCCCTGTTCTAGTGATCAGACAATGGCCCCTCAGAATAGGCGATTAATTGTTAGGTACCTAAAAGCCTACATTTTCCCATTGATGATTAACCCAATCTTGGTTGATCTTGGGATTCTTAGTCATCTGTGCCGTACGCATGGCAACGTCCTCAGTCATAACATCCATTTTCTTTTTTGAGGTATCAACGATATCCTGTGCTCCGCGAAGTAAACGACCACGTAATTCATCATCTGTCGCAATCTTATAACCGGCAAAAGCGCCAACTGCAACAGTAGCAGCCAAAGCGACAGCAGTCAGAACTTTATTCCTCATCCTGACCTCCTTGATCAAACTGAATGATTTCGCCAAGAATGCGAGAGAGTTCCTCTTCATCCTTAAATTCAATCTCGATCTTGTTCTTGCCGCGCGAGCTCTTTACGCGAACGTTCGTGTTAAACACCTGACGCAGAACGCGTGCCGCCTTCTTAAAAGACTGAGGCGTTGCGGTTCGAGGCGTTTTTGGTGTCTCTCCGGCAGAAAACAACGGAGCAAGATTTTCTGTCGCGCGGACGGACAATCCCTCCGCAACAACCTTCTCAGCTAACTTAATGCGTGCATCTTCGTATGGAACTGCAAGAATTGCACGAGCATGGCCAGCAGTCAGCTTACCTTCAAAGATCATCTGCTGAACAACCTCTGGAAGATCAAGTAGGCGCAGCGAATTGGTGATTGCAGAGCGAGACTTGCTAACAGCCTTCGACAAGGCCTCTTGAGTCATACCACTCGCATCGATGAGCTGTCGATATCCCTTAGCCTCTTCGACGGGATTGAGATCAGAGCGTTGCAGATTTTCAATCAATGCAAGCGCAAGCATCTGTTCATCATCAACATCTTTTATGATGACAGGAACTTCCTCAAGTCCAGCGAGCTTAGAAGCCTGATAACGGCGCTCACCCGCGATAATCTCATAGCCATTACCGTGCTTGCGTACAAGAAGTGGCTGAAGAACACCATGCTCCTGAATCGACTCACTCAACTCTCGAAGCTCGGTCTCATTAAAATGAATTCTGGGTTGGTTGGGATTCGGAACGATATCTTCGATTGGAAGTTTAGTTTCCGAAGCAGTATTGGATGCGGACGCCGCAGATCCACCGGTCTCATATTCTGCTTCGGATACCAATGCATTGAGTCCGCGACCCAAACCGCCACGCTTCCTAGGACTAGGCACGCTTGATCACCTCTTTGGCAAGGTTCATATACGCCTTTGCACCCTTATTTTGCGGTGCATATGTAATTACCGGCTCACCGAACGACGGTGCTTCTGATATTTTAACCGTACGCGGAATCAAGGTCTTAAATGCCTTATCGCCAAAGTACGACTGCACTTCTTCGACAACCTGATTTGAGAGCGATGTTCGCGAATCATACATCGTCATAAGCACGCCATAAGTATCAAGGCTCTTATTTAGGCGTGTTTTGACCATCTTCATCGACTCAAGCAGCTTCGTGACACCTTCGAGTGCGTAATACTCACACTGAATCGGAATCAGAACACTGTCCGCCGCCGTCAACGCATTAATGGTCAGCAAGCCAAGTGAAGGCGGACAGTCAATAAATATAAAATCAAACTCATCCTTAACAGGCTCAAGCAGATCCTTCAAGCGTGTTTCTCGTGCAATTGCGCTTACAAGCTCAATTTCGGCACCTGCAAGCTGAATAGTAGCCGGAATTACAAATACCTTATTGCAATTTGTATCAAGAACAAGCGATTCAGCCGGAACATCATTCAGCAATGCATCATAGATGCAGTTATCGAGTTCTTCTTTTTCAATTCCAAAGCCGCTCGTGCTATTACCCTGTGGATCAAAATCGACAATCAGCGTCTTTCGACCCAGTTCGCCCAGTGCTGCTGCAAGGTTTACTGCTGTGGTGGACTTACCCACACCACCCTTTTGATTGATGATTGCAATGATACGCGTGTCTTTTGCGCTCTTCGAACGCTTAACGTCGCGAAATCCCACGGTCCCTCCTGGTGTATTTTAAGCTGTTAAACGGAGGATGTTTCACGTGAAACATTCCGATTCATCATCTGTTATGTTTCACGTGAAACATAACAAGTAATTACTATCCATTATGTTTCACGTGAAACATCTAGGCAAGCGGATTCTTCTTCGCCATGCCATTAGCACGTGGAAGCGAAATAGCTGCCGGACGAGATTTTTTTAGAATGATAAACTCGCGATGACCCAAGCCATTTGGCAAATCTAAATCATCTGTCAAAAGTGTGGTGAACCCGCATATGCTAGCGGCAGTTAGACCAGACTGAAGTTCGACGTCTGACGGGTTTCCCTTAGTAATAACAAAGAGACCACTATCTATTAGAAATGGTGAAGCATACTCGACGAGAACTGGTAACGGTGCAAGTGCACGAGCAGTGACAACAGCAAACTGTTTCTTATGGCTTCGGGCATATTCTTCAAGACGATCATGAACCGCGTGAGCATGCTTGAGACCGAGAGCCTCAACAAATGAGTTGACGGCATCGACCTTCTTGCCAACCGAATCGATATAGGTAGCCTTACGTCCGCAAGCAATTGTCAAAGGGATACCAGGAAACCCAGCACCAGTACCCATGTCTAACAAAGCGCCTTCTGGAGCTATGTCTATATAGGGAAGCAACACAAGCGAATCAAGAATATGAAGAACAGCCGCATCTTCGATATTTAGGATGCGCGTAAGATTGGTGGTCTTATTAGCCTCCAAAACAAGATCAAGATGCTCAATACAGGAGCGTAGGGCATCATTGGAGACCTTCAAAGAATAGTCTTCGCAATACGAAATTAGACGACTAAGCATCTGGCTTGTCTGCTCATCGGTTAGTACAAACAAGACAAACTCCTATCTGACAAAAATCAGTGTATCAAGAACTTTTGACAAAAAAAGGGGACGTGGAAACCACGCCCCCTTAAGATAAGCTCGTTTAGGTTATCGAGCAACAATCACAACATGACGATCGGGGTCAGAACCCTCAGAATGCGTGTCGACGGCATCGTTGCCGCGAAGAGCAATATGAACCAGACGGCGCTCGTAGGCATTCATGGGAGGAAGCGAAACGCTTTTGTGAGTGCGAACTGCCCGCTCGGCAGCAGACTGAGCCATAGAGGCAACCTTGTCCTGGCGGCGGCTCTTATATCCCTCGACGTCGACGACAACCGGATACCTAAAGCCAAGCTTGCGGCTCACCAACAGCGAGAACATAACCTGAAGGGCATCAAGGGTGCGACCATGACGACCAATTAGGACGGCAAGGTCGGGAGCCGTTACATCAAGAATCAGTTCGCCCTCGTCGCCCTCATACTCATCGATAGGAGAGTTGGCGGCGTCGAAATGCGAAAGGATGGAACGAAGAATAGAAATCGCAACATCGGCAATGGTGTCGAGCTCTTCATCCGTAAGCTCTTCACCAGCCTTGTAGCGCTGTGCAATCTCGAGATAATCGCCCGCGGCCTGCGGGGCAACCTCCTCAAGCATATCCTCGACGATCTCTTCAGACATAACGTACTCCAAAAGTTAGGTACCTAAATAAGATTACTATACCGCTACTTCTTCTTGTGCGGGCGCGGCTTCTTCTCGCGACGCGTGACCTCAACCTGCAGTGGGGCGTTCTTAAGACGCTCCTCCTCTTCGGCCTTAGCCTTCTCGATAACCTTCTGCGTCACAAAGATCTGCTGGATGACCTGCCAGGCAGAAGACACGTCGTAGTACAAAAGAACACCGACGGGCAGGCTCCAACCCATCCAGAGCATCATGACGGTCATGACGACGGCCATCATGCGCATGCTCTGGGCCTGCTGACCAGTCTGATTGCGCGACATGTACAGCTGCGGAATCAGGGTCAGGACAGCAAACAGAATCAGGCAAACCAGCGCAGGCAGTGCGACCATAAAGCCATCGGCAAAAGAGGCACTCGGCGTGGTAGTCAGATCGGGCAGAATGTTGAAGAACGAGAAGGTGCCCTCGTTAAAGTAATGCGGCAGGTTGCGCAGAAGCGTAAACAGGGCGATGAGGATAGGCATCTGAATCAGAAGCGGCAGGCAGCCGGACAGCGGATTGAACTTGTTCTCGCTGTAGAACTTCTGCATCTCCTCGGCCTGGCGCTGGGGATCGTCGGCGTAGCGCTCCTGGATCTCGAGCATCTTGGGCTGCAGCACCTGCATACGGGCCGTCGACTTGGTCGACTTGAGCATGAGCGGCGTCAGCAGCAGACGGACGATGACCACCAGGATAATGATGGACAGGCCCCAGTCGACCGCAAAGGTCTGGATGAGCTTGAGCAGCTCGAAAAGGATGTTAACGATCCAATCCCACATGTAATTTTTCCTCCGATAGCGAGTGCCCGCTAGGGCACAGGGTCATAACCGCCGACGTGCAGGGGATTGCAGCGAGCGATGCGCCTCACGGCAAGCCAGCAGCCTCTACAAACACCGTATTTCTCGATAGCCTGGACGGCGTAATGAGAACACGTTGGATAATAAATGCAGGCGTCAGGCAATAAGGGCGAAATAACCTGTTGATATATGCGAATAGGAGCGATGGCAACACGTCGCAAAACGTGATTGCTCATCGCTCCTCCCCGGCAACGCCGGCGCGTATCACAAGCGAACGCAATGCCTCGTTCATCTCCTCCGGCGACGAGATCCTCGTCTTGGGGGTCGCGAACAAGATGATGTCATAACCCGCAACGGGAAATCCGCAGCTGCGGGCGGCCTCGCGCATCACACGCTTAGAACGATTGCGCACAACTGCGCAACCGAGTCGTTTAGCACCAACGAAGGCGACCCTTCCAGAGTCGCCTTCGCCAACCGATTCACATATGGTCATTCGAATCAGAGGATGATTGAAACGACGCCCCTGACTGAACACATGCTCGAAATCTTGCCGAGACTTAATAGTCTTCATGCGAGATGTGTGTATCGCTGCTAGACAGTGAGACGCTTGCGGCCCTTGGCGCGGCGACGGGCGAGCACGGCACGACCACCCTTGGTGGCCATACGGGCACGGAAGCCATGGGTCTTGGCACGCTTACGCTTATTAGGCTGATACGTACGCTTCATCTTAAGTTCCTCCTGCTGCATTTCGAGTGTCCGCGAGGGCGCGGACGCAGATATAGACACGTGAGCTTGAAGATTGTAGGGAAATCAATGTTCAAATGTCAAGAAATCAAAGGTAAAAGGTTGCGCAGTTCACACGGTTCCGCCATAAGCCGGATGAGTTTTTGAGTATGACTCCAACTTTTCACGATATTTCACCGAGTTTTCAACAGGTCATGTTGCCAATGTTGAGAACTTTTCGCCCATTTTCCAAAGTTTTCAACATGTTTTGAAAACTTGTCGAAAGATGAGAAACATTGCGCGGTGAGCTACTATTTATCCGAAACCTTTTGAAAGATTGCGAGCGGCATGTCTGACGACTTTTACACCATGGTCGATTCCGGTGACCCGGCACCCGACAACGAGCACATCAACGGCGTACGCGAAGAGCGCAAAGAGGGCGAGCAGACATCGAAACAGACACCAAAAACCATGTATGCGGCGCGCATCGCCGTCTATGACGACATGCTTTCGACCCCGCGCGTGATCGTCATCGAGCCGCAAGACATCCGCACGTATCTGGAAGAGACGACTAACACCGTCTACCAGTGCATGAAAGAGCAAGGCGGACACATCTCACTCATGGTTATCCGCGAGATTGTCGAAAACTTTATCCACGCCCACTTTGCCGAGCCCATTATCTCGATCCTGGATGGCGGGGAAACTATCCGCTTTGCCGACCAAGGTCCGGGCATCGACGACAAAGAGCGCGCCTTCGACTTTGGCGTCACCAGCGCAAACAGCAAGATGAAGCGGTATATACGCGGCACCGGGGCAGGTTTTCCCATGGTGCAGGAATACCTGGAAAACGCCGGCGGGGCAGTCTCCATCGAAGACAACATGGGCAACGGCACCGTCGTCACGGTGAGCCTCGACCCCAAGCGCGTGCAGGAAATTGAGCGCGCGGGAGGGCGCGGGGCAGCCGTGCGCCCCGAGGCCCAGGGGTCGGAATACCCACTGCCGGGAGCATTTCCACAGCAAGCAATGATGACTCCGCAGCAAACCATGGCCGCGTCCCCACTACAACAGCCCATGGCTTCGCAGCAGATGCATCAACCCGGCATGCCGCCCATGCAGGACCCCCAGCCCGCGGGACAGACGACAACTCAAGGCTCGGCAGAGTCCATGGTCCCGGCCGATTTGGATGCAGCCGCGATGCAGCAGGTGACGGGCATGCAAGGAACTCGGCAGATGGGCTTCCAACCGTACCCGCAGGCATATCCGGGACAATATATGCCGCAGCAGGGATACTCCCAGCAATATATGCAGCAGTATCCCCAGGGCTATCAGCAGCCGTATCAGCAGATGCCGCAGCCGTACAATCCCTGGGCCCAGCAGATGCCGCCGCAGCCATACCAACAGTGGCCGCAAAGTTTTCAACAGCCGATGCCAACCATGCAGAGTTCTCAACAACCAGCAGCTCAAATGATGTATCCTAATGCGGCGAATCAATACGCACAGCCGCAACCGGACATATTTGTGAGCGAGCGCGGCAACGCGGCGCTGGGATATCTGGCTCAAAACCAAGAGTGCGGCGCCACCGACCTGGCGCGAGCATTTGGAAACTCCGCGCCCACGTGGTCACGCACACTCAATGACTTGGCGCAGGCCGGCTTGGTAATCAAACACGGTCAGAAATACCATCTGACCGAACTCGGCAGCGCTCGCGTGCGTGCCCAAAGTTAAGGAACGGGAGAGACAGTGGACGAGGAAGCAAGCATCATCCTGGAGGATGCCATCGCCTTTTGCCAGCGCGACGGCCAAGATGCACGCCTCATCAACATGTTGGGGCAATCGCGTGCCGTGAGCCTGACCGAGGACACCTTGACCATCGAGGCACCGTCGCGCTTTGCCATTGCGCAGCTCAAAAAGCACCAGCCGACTATCGAGCACTACCTAGAAGAGATTGCCTTTGCGCCGATCGCGCTCAACATCGTGGCCCCGCAGGGTCCCACGACAGGCGCCACAGGGGCGGCACCCGTCACTCCCCCTTTGACGATCGTCGCCCCCGTGGCGGCTCTGGAGACCAATGCGAGCGATGTTTCCCGTGAAACCATGCCCCACGCAACAGCCGCGCCGGTAGCAACCGCGCCCAGCGTTTCACACATGCCCGTCGCGCACGACGCGGCGCCGGGCGAAGAACCGGGCATCGCGATCAAAAACACGCTGTCGGCCGACGATTTCCGCCGCATGATGAATCAGATGAAGGGCGTGGCACCCGCCAGGAGCGCAAAACCAGTCTCGACATCGCCTGTGAGCGTCCCCACGGCCGCGGCGCCGGGCGAGCAGAACGCCGATGGCGCGCCCCTCGTGGCCAACTCAAAATTCACCTTCGAAAACTTTGTCTACGGCCCCGAAAACAGCCACGCCTATCGTTCGGCGCTTAAATTCGCCGCACTCGCAGACGAACGCGGTACTTGCACATCCCTGTTCATCTATGGCAAATCGGGCTTGGGCAAGACCCACCTGCTGCTCGCCATCAAAAACGAGCTCGCCGAGAAGTCGCCCGAGATCAAAGTGAAATACGCCAACTCACAGGCATACATCGATGATCTGATGACAGAATTCGACCGCCAAAAGAAGAGTAACGCCCCCATCATGCAGGCATACCACGGCGTGGACGTGCTCATCATCGATGACATCCAAAACATCATCGGCAAGCGCGCGAGCGTGGATTACTTTTTCCAGCTCATGGACGAGTTTATCCGCAACAACAAGAAGGTCGTGATTGCCGCAGACCGTGCGCCCAAGGACCTGAACATGGACGAGCGCCTGACCAGCCGCTTTAACGCCGGCATGCTCTGCTTGGTAGCAGAGCCCAGCTACGAGATGAAGTACAAGATTCTGCAGCGCTATTACGAGAACACGATCGCGGCGGCGCCCGAGGCGGGCGACGACTCGCTGCTGGCGGCCTACGGTGGCGACAGCGGACATCTGACCGACGAGCACTTTAAACATATGGCGGAGGTATCGGGCACCAACATCCGTGAGCTCGAGAGCTTCTGCGAGCGCTGCGCCGGGGAGGCGGGCGACCGCGAGCGCGAGGGTAGCGAGCTGAGCTTCGACGACATCGATGCCATCGCCAGCCAGTACTTCGAAACGTCGGCCAAAAAGATCAACGTGCAGACAGTTCAGTCTGTTATCGAGGAGCAGTACGGCGTGACGCATGAGGAGCTCATTGGTCCGCGCCGCAATGCCAATATCGCCAAGGCTCGCCATATCGCCATTTACCTAGCGATCGAGATGTGCGAGATGACAACCACCGCCGTGGGTGCGGAGTTTGGCAACCGCAACCACTCGACCGTCAGCACGAGCTACAAAAAAGTCCAGAAGATGATCCAGGAAGACCGGACCGTGACCGAGGACCTCAAATCGCTACGAGACAAAATTACACTGCGCTCGTAGGGAAATAGGCACACCTGTTGAAAACTTGTCGAAACCGCGGGCATAAGGTGTCTAAAACCCAGCCCGCTCCGATGAAAAGTTTTGCGCAGGTTTTGAACGTGGAAAACGACCCCTGTTGCACACAGGGAACTGTCGATTCTCTTTTTGGGTTTGACCTGCATGTTTGGGAGTAATCAACAGTTTCGTCAGTACTATTACTATTATTAAGATATTTATATCTATAGAAAGGTATTAAAAGATGAAGTTCACCGTCAGCCAGAGCTCGCTTACGCAAGCAATCGGCGTCGTCATGAAGGGTGTCGCTTCGGCATCCACCCTCCCTATTCTGTCGGGCGTGCTCATCAAGGCACAAGACGGCATCTTGGAATTCCAAACCTCTAACTACACTATCTCGATTCGTCATCGCATCGCGGCACATGTGGAAGAGGAAGGTGAGATGGTAATCCCCTGCAAGATGCTCTCCAACATCACCAAGACCCTTCCCGATGCCCCAGTTACCTTTGAGCTTTCGGAGCGCCAGGTGCTGATCGGTTGCGAGAAGAGTTCCTTCCGCCTGAATACGCTCGATGCCAACGATTTCCCCGAGTTCCCGGCCTATGCCATCGAGAGCGCCGTTGAGCTCCCGACCGACATTCTGTCCGAGATGGTCAGCCGCGTGTGGCGCGTCACCTCGACCGACAAGGCCCGCCCCATCCTGGGCGGTGTGCATATGAGAGTAGAAAACAACACCGTGCGCCTGGTGGCGACCGACTCCTTCCGTCTGGCCGTGTGCGATACGCAGGTGGAGACCTCGACGCTCGAGGGCTCCTTTGAGCTCAACGTGCCGGCCGATGCCTTCAACGACGCCCTGAGCATCATGGCGAGCCAGGCGACCATTATGATCGGTGCCACCGACACCCAGGTTGTCTTTGAAGCCGGCAACACCACCTACGTGTCGCGCCGCATAGAGGGTATGTATCCCAACTACAAGCAGCTCATCCCCGATTCGTGCGTAACGAGCGTCAAGATCGACGTGGCGGCTTTTAATGCCGCCCTCAAGCGCGTGGCGGTCATCGCGAGCGCCAACCCCGCCGTCAAGTTTGAGATCGATGTCGAGAACGGCCAGATGGGCCTGTCCTCCATCTCCAATGACCAGGATCTGGCGCAGGAGACGATCGATGTCGAGGCCGAGGGCGAGTCGGGCACCATTGCCTTTAACTACCACTACATCTTTGGCTGTCTCAACGCCCTGTCCAAGGAGAAGGAGATCACGCTGGAGCTCAAGAGCTACTCGCAGGCCGGCATCTTTAAGTCCTACGACAAGATCAACTATCTGTACCTGGTCATGCCGGTGCGCATCTAGCGGCGCCCTATGGCCATGTTCGCCCGCGATCTTTCCGTCGCGCGCTACCGCAGCTTCGATAGCTATTGCCTGGAACTGAGCGATGGCGTGACGGTGCTCGCGGGGCCCAACGCGGCGGGAAAGACCAACCTCATAGAGGCGCTGCAGCTGCTAACGAGCGGCGCCTCGTTTAGGCATTCCACTGCCGTCGAGCTTGTGCACGACGGCACGGGTTTGTGCAAGGCCGAGCTTAGGCTCGAGGGCGATGGCCGCGTGCTGGACATGGGCCTATGCGTGGAGGACGGTAAGCGTTCGTTTAGCCGCAACGGCAAGCGATGTGCCGCCTCTGGCGTGCGCGGCGTGCTGCCGAGTGTTTTGTTCTGCCCCGATCATCTGGATATGGTTAAGCGCGGTGCCAGCGTGCGTCGCGCCGCGCTCGACGACTTTGGCGTGCAGCTGAGCGCCCGCTATGCCGATCTGGCAAGCGCCTACGGCCGCTGCGTGACGCAGCGCAACGCCCTGCTCAAAGAGACATGGTGCTGTCGCGAGATGCTCGGTGCGTGGAATGAGTCGATTGCCCGCGCCGGATCGGCCCTGCTGGTGCACCGCTTGGCCCTGCTCGATCGCTTGGCCGCCCACGTGCGCAATGCCTACGGGCTGGTTGCGTCCGGGGAGGAGGCCGATGTGGCCTATGCGTCCACGTTGGGGGAGCTGCCCCAGACCGATGACCGCGAGGAGCTGAGGGGCTGGGCATACGAGCGCATGCTCGCGGCGCTCGACGAGCGCGCCGACGAGGAAATCCGCCGCGGCGTGACACTCGTGGGTCCGCACCGCGACGAGATTGAGTTTTCGGTCGCCGGCCGCTCGGCTCGCTCGTTTGCCAGTCAGGGTCAGCAACGTACGTTGGTCCTGGCTTGGAAGGTGGCCGAGGTGGCCGTAGCCCGCGATATTCTGGGTACCGCCCCGCTGCTGCTTTTGGATGACGTGATGAGCGAGCTCGACGGCGATCGCCGCGCCGCTTTTTTGCAGCTGATCGGCGACGACATCCAGACAGTCATAACCACCACCAATTTGGGATACTTTACCGATGAGTTACTTGATCGAGCCAAGGTGGTGAGCATGGGTGAGGCATGCTAATTACGAGCGTGAGAACGGCACGGCTGCCTTCAGTGACTTTTTGGGTGCCGAGCGCCAGCGCATCTTGGCGTCGGCTACGCCCGAGCGTCGTGCGCAAATGGAGGCCGCCGAGGAATCGCGCGCGGTCTACCGTGCTTGGAACGCGGTGTGCTCGGGCACGCGCGAGGGCCGGCACGTGACGGGGCTGCGTTATCTTCCCGAGTCCAACGAGCTGCTGGTGTATCTCGATTCGCCCTCGTGGACACAGGAGATGACACTTTTGCGCGAGATAATCCGCGCACGCATGGAGCGTGCCGGCGCGCATGTGGATGGCCTGGTATTTAAGACGACCCGTCCCGGCCACACGCCGCCCGCGGCAAAGGAGCGCCTGCGCCCGGTCGCGCCCCCGCGCCCGCCCGCGCCGCATGCCGACCTGAATGAAGCCGAGCGCGCCGAGATCGAGCGCCAGGTGTCGCCCATCGAAGACCAAAAACTGCGTGAGGCCCTCCAGAACGCCATGAGGGCCAGTGCCGAGTGGGCCAAGGGCGTGCAAAGCAAAAAAGAGTCTTAAATCGCATCTGGTGGCCTTGTATAGGCAAATACCCTCGTCCCCGAGGGTATTTTTTACGATAAAATAGTAAGGCTATACAGATTTTCTTAACCGAAGGAGGACGTGTGGCAAACGAAAACGATTACGATGGCGGCGAAATTAAGATCCTCGAGGGTCTCGAAGCCGTCCGTAAGCGCCCGGGCATGTATATCGGCTCGACGAGCGCCAGCGGTCTGCACCACCTGGTGTGGGAGATCGTTGACAACTCCGTCGACGAGGCCATGGCCGGTTTCTGCACCGAGATTCAGGTGACGGTCCACGCCGACAACTCCATTACGGTCGTCGATAACGGGCGCGGCATCCCCGTCGACGAGCACCCTGTCAAAAAGATTCCGACGCTCGAGGTCGTCATGACGATCCTTCACGCCGGCGGTAAGTTCGATAACTCGGCCTATAAGGTTTCCGGCGGTCTGCACGGCGTGGGCATCTCCGTTGTCAACGCCCTGTCCAAGCGCGTGGTCGTACAGGTGCGCCGCGACGGCAATATCTACGAGATGGAATTCTCGCGCGGCAAGACCGTCAAGAAGATGGAGGTCGTGGGCACCTCGGATTCGACGGGCACCACCGTCTCCTTCTGGCCCGACGACGAGATCTTCGAGACCTGCGTCTACGATTTCGATACACTGCACAATCGTCTGCAAGAGACGGCGTTTCTCAATAAGAACCTCAAGATCGTGCTGACTGACGAGCGCGAGGCGGCTCCCCGCGTGGAGGAGTTTTGCTACGAGGGCGGCATCATCGACTTCGTCAAGTTCCTCAACGACGGCAAGGACGTCCCCGAGGCCTTTAAGGAGCCCATCTACATTGAGGGTAAATCGGACCCGGATGCGCCCGTGGCCAAGATGGGCGAGGTCGAGGTGTCCCTGCAGTGGAACGCCGGTTATGGCGAGAACGTCATGTCGTTTGCCAACGACATCTACACCCCCGAGGGCGGCATGCACCTTGAGGGCTTCCGCACCGCCCTCACCCGCGTGATTAACGATTACGCCCGCAAGCAGAACCTGCTTAAGGAGAAAGAGGCCAACCTGAGCGGTGACGATGTGCGCGAGGGTCTCTCGGCCGTCATCTCGGTCAAGCTGCCCGATCCGCAGTTTGAGGGCCAGACCAAGGCCAAGCTCGGTAGTTCCTACATGCGCGCGCTTACGCTCAAGATTGTGACCGACGGTCTTGCCGACTACCTTGAGGAGCACCCCAAGCCCGCCCGCGAGATCGTCAAGAAGGCGCAGCAGGCCTGCAAGGCCCGCAACGCCGCCCGCAAGGCGCGCGAGGCGACCCGTCGCAAGAGCCTGCTCGAGACGGCGTCGCTGCCCGGCAAACTCGCCGACTGCTCGGTGCGCGATGCCGAGCTGACCGAGCTCTTCATCGTAGAGGGCGACTCGGCAGGCGGTTCGGCCAAGGACGGCCGTCGCCGAGACATCCAGGCGATTCTGCCCCTGCGCGGCAAGATTCTGAACGTCGAGCGCGTGGGCGACCATCGTGCGTTCTCGAGCGACACCATCCAGTCGCTGATCACCGCGATCGGTTGCGGCGTTACGACGAGCGCCGGCGACGGCGGCGACTTCGATATCACCAAGGCGCGCTACCACAAGATCATCATCATGACCGATGCAGATGTCGACGGTGCGCATATCCGCATCCTGCTGCTGACGTTCTTCTACAAGTACATGCGTCCGCTGATCGATGCCGGCTATGTCTATGTTGCCTGCCCGCCCATCTTTGGCATTAAGGTGCGCAACAAGATCCACTACGTGTATCCCAACGGCCGACAGCCCGAAGACGAGATTCTGCGCGACACCATTCAGAGCCTGGGCCTGAACCCCGACGACAACGACGAGGACGGCAAGGCCAAGGATGGCAAGATCACCAAGAAGCGCAAGGGCTATACCGTCCAGCGCTACAAGGGCCTGGGTGAGATGGACCCCAAGCAGCTTGCCTCGACGACGATGGACCCCAAGACCCGCATTTTGCAGCGCGTGACGATCGAGGATGCCGTGGTGGCGGACCGTGCCGTACGCGAGCTCATGGGTTCCGAGGTGGGCTATCGCCGCGAGTACATTGAAAAACACGCGCATGATGCACGCTTCTTAGATGCCTAACCTGTTCGGCTTTCCCAGCCACCGCACCTTCGCCCTCAACCGTCGGTCGCGTACCCAAGTACGCTTCCCTCCTCTCTCGGGCGAATCTGCGGCACCTGGAAAAGCCGTCTCCGTGGTAGGGAACTAATGGACCACGCAAACCATGAGGAGGTAACGTGGCAGACGATATCAACAACAACGAGGGTATGGACGAGGCCGGCGACGCCGGTATGCCCGATGATCTGAAGCGCCTGCTCGCCCGCGCCGAGCAGGGCGAGGACGGCGATCCGGATTCCTACAACCCCGATGTCGAGGATGAAGAGGAAGAGGATGACGACGCCGAGCTCGAGGAGAGCTTTGGCGCGGTCGATCGCGGTGCCTCGGCCGGCGAGGACATCAACGGCGGCCAGCTCCAGATTTCGGAGTTTGGCCGCGAGATGAAGCAGTCGTTTATCGAGTACTCGATGTCGGTCATTACGGCACGCGCCCTGCCGGACGTGCGCGACGGCTTAAAGCCGGTGCACCGCCGCATCCTGTACGCCATGAACGAGAGCGGCATCTACCCCAACCGCCCGCACAAGAAGTCGGCCTGGACGGTCGGCGAAGTTATCGGTAAGTACCACCCCCACGGCGACTCCGCGGTCTATGAGACCATGGTTCGTCTAGCGCAGTGGTTCTCCATGCGCACGCCGCTTATCGACGGCCACGGCAACTTTGGCAACATCGACGGCGACGGTGCCGCAGCCATGCGTTACACCGAGAGCCGTCTGGCAAAGCCCGCCATGGAGCTGCTCCGCGACCTGCAGAAGGATACCGTCGACTGGCAGCCCAACTACGACGAGTCACTCGCCGAGCCCGTGGTACTGCCCGCACGCTTCCCCAACCTGCTGGTTAACGGCAGCCAAGGCATCGCTGTAGGCATGGCCACCAATATCGCCCCGCATAACCTCACCGAGGCGATCGAGGCCACCTGCTACCTGATCGATAACCCCGACGCCACCGTCGACGAGCTCATGCAGATTATGCCCGGCCCGGACTTTCCCACCGGTGCCATCATCATGGGTAGCGCCGGCATTAGGCAGAGCTACGAGACCGGCCGCGGTTCCATCACCGTGCGTGCCAAGGCCCATGTGGAGTCCACCAAGACCGGCCGAAGCCGTTTGGTCTTTACCGAGATTCCCTACATGGTCAACAAGGGCACCCTACAGGAGAAAATCGCCCAGCTCGTAAACGACAAGCGCATCGAGGGCATCTCGGATATGCGCGACGAGTCCAACCAAAAGGGCATCCGTCTGGTCATTGAGCTCAAGAAGGGCGTTATCCCGCAGGTCGTACTTAACAACCTGTATAAGTACACCTCGCTGCAGACCACCTTTGGTGCCAACAATCTGGCGCTCGTCAATGGCGTTCCTAAATGCCTGAGCCTGCGCGAGATGCTGCAGCACTACATCGACCACCAGGTCGACGTAGTCACCCGCCGCACCCACTTTGACCTTAAAAAGGCCCAGGCCCGTGCACATATCCTTGAGGGCTACCTTATGGCCCTCGACCATATCGACGAGGTCATTAGCATCATCCGCTCCTCGCAGACCGATTCCGAGGCCAGCAGCCGCCTGATCGAGCGTTTTGGCTTTACGCCCGAGCAGACCACGGCCATCCTCGAGATGAAGCTGCGTCGCCTGACCGGCCTGGAGCGGGACAAGATCCAGGAAGAGCTGGACGGCCTGCGCCGTGCTATCGCCTACTACGAGGACCTTCTGACGCACGAGGAGAAGATTCTGGGCGTCATCAAGGAAGAGATGCGCGAGATCTCCAAGAAGTTTGGCGACAAGCGCCGCACCGAGATCAGCCAGGTCGAGAAGGATCTGGACGTCGAGGACCTCATCGCCGACGAGGACATGGTCGTGACGATCACCCACACCGGCTATGTGAAGCGTATCCCGGTGGCCGCTTACCGTGCCCAGAAGCGCGGCGGCAAGGGCGTGTCGGGCGTCAACCTTAAAGAGGACGACGTTATCGACGAGATGTTTATCGCGTCCACCCACGAGTATGTGCTGTTCTTCTCGAGCAAGGGCAAGGTCTACCGTCTGAAGGTGCACGAGCTGCCGGTTGGTACGCGCCAGGCGCGCGGCACCGCAATCGTCAACCTGCTTCCCTTTGAGGAAGGTGAGAAGATCGCGAGCGTCATTAGCTGTCGTGAGTTCCCAGCCGATGAGTACCTGATGTTTGCCACCAAGAACGGCATGGTCAAGAAGACCGTGATGAGCGCCTATGATCGCAGCCGCCGCGATGGCCTCATCGCCATCAACCTGAGGGACGACGACGCGCTGCTCGCCGTGCGCCGCGTGCGCGAGGGCGATAAGATCATTATGGCCACCACTGCGGGCAAGGCGATCATGTTCCCCGAGGACCAGGTTCGCGCTACCGGCCGCGACACCAGCGGTGTCCGCGGCATTGGCATGAAGGACGGCGTGAGTGTCCTGGGCATGGAGGTCACCAACGGCGAGGGCGACCTGTTTGTCATTACCGAGTGCGGCTACGGCAAGCGCACGCCAGTCTCGGATTATCCGGAGCAAAACCGCGGCGGCCAGGGTGTCTACACCATCCAAATGACCGAGCGCAAGGGCAACCTTGCGGCCATGAAGGCGGTCGGCCCGCAGCATGAGCTGTTTATCGTGACGGAGGGCGCGACGGTCATTCGCGTCAAGACCGACGAGATCAGCCAGACCGGTCGAACCACGCAGGGTGTCAAGATGATGACCGTAAGCGATGACGACCGCGTGTGCGCCGTTGCCCGCATGACGGCCGCCGAAGAGAAGCCCGAGGGCGAAAGTGCCGAGACCGCAGACGTCACCGAAGAGGCCCCAGTCGACCTAGGCGACGGCAACGACATGCCAGAGGATCTCCTAGACGAGTAAGAGGCCCTAGCTGGTAAAAATCATCAGACCCCATATATCGGCGGTCGGCGCACAGTGCGCCGACCGCTTTTTTGAAAACCTTGGGACCCCATGGTCGCTGGGCTGGCGAGATAGTGTTGGTTTGTCGCGAGTTCCGCACGCAAAGAAGGCCACTTAATGTGGCCTTCGTCTTGCGCAGGACTGCCCGAGCAGCAAACCAACACTATCTCGCCAGCCCAGCGACCACCCCTCCCAAAGATTTTCAAAAAAGTTGTTGACGCGCGCGTAACGACTCGTCTAATATATCCCTTGCGCGATGGACCTGTAGCTCAGTTGGTTAGAGCGTCCGGCTGATAACCGGGAGGTCACAAGTTCGAATCTTGTCAGGTCCACCACTTTCTTTCGCAATAAACACCCCAGCGAGAGCCGAGTCGCCGCTGGGGTGTTTATTACTGTCTCCGTGGGGGTTTAGCTCAGCTGGGAGAGCGCGGGCTTTGCAAGCCTGAGGTCAGGGGTTCGATCCCCCTAACCTCCACCATGATGGACCTGTAGCTCAGTTGGTTAGAGCGTCCGGCTGATAACCGGGAGGTCACAAGTTCGAATCTTGTCAGGTCCACCATCAAAACGTTAAGAGCCCTGGGGCATTGCCTCGGGGCTTTTTTCTTACCCGTTGGAGCAGTTAATTGAACTGCACCCCAAAACTTGGACGGCTTAAATAAGAACTACGCCGCAAGGGACTGTCTCCGGAACTCCTCCGGGGTCAGTCCCTTCAGTTTAACCTGGCGCCTCCTCGTG
>NZ_JBQKHK010000015.1:0-53595 GCF_052118305.1 Collinsella sp. LCP21S3_D3 | reverse complement strand
TGCGGAGCTGAGGAAACGCGAAGCGTTTTCCAGCGCAGCACGCAAGGAGCGAAGCGACGCAGCGAAGGCGGGCGGCGCCAGCCGCACGCGGACATCCCGCTGGGGGCACCACAGAATCTGAGAAGCCCGTTACCAATTCAGTAGCGGGCTTTTTGTTACCGATATGCCGGGATTCGAACCCGACAGGGTGCGGAGCTGAGGAAACGCGAAGCGTTTTCCAGCGCAGCACGCAAGGAGCGAAGCGACGCAGCGAAGGCGGGCGGCGCCAGCCGCACGCGGACATCCCGCTGGGGGCACCATTTGAAACGAGAAGCCCGTTACCCTCGCGGTGGCGGGCTTTTTTCTACCCCAACGCCGGGATTCGAACCCGGCAGGGTGCGGACCCCGGCAAATCGGCGGCAAAACGGACTCCAAAGCGTCCTTCGCAATCAAAAAGCCGGGGCCCGCGCGATGCGGACCCCGGCTTAATACCGTGACGATATGTTGGCTATGCCCTACACGTAGAACAGGATGTCATCGTAGGTCGGGACCGGCCAGTAGTCGGCGGCCACGATCTCCTCCATGGCATCCACGGAGGCACGCAGCGTATCCATAGCGGGAACGACCTCGTGTGCATACACATTGGCCTGCTCCTGGCCATCGAGAGCCTCGGCCTTCTGATGCACGGCGTCGAGCGCCTTGATGGAGTCGTTGATGGCGGTGATACCGTTGCAGAGCTTGTTGAGCGTGTTCTGCTCGCACTGCATGGCGGCCTCAGCACCGGCGGCACGAATTGTCTCAAGGCCCTTAGCGACCTTGGTGGCATAGGCGGTAATGACCGGACGATAGGTACGACGTGCCTCGCGAATCATCGTGGTAGCCTCGATGTTCATGAGCTTGTTGTACTTCTCGAGCTTGCAGTCGTAGCGGCACTGTGCCTCGGCCTTGGTCAGAACGCCCGTCTCCTCAAAGAGCGCGATAGCCTTATCGGAAACAAAGGCGGGAAGAGCGTCGGCCGTGGTCTTGTTGTTGGCAAGGCCGCGTTTCTCGGCCTCGATGGGCCACTCGTCGGAGTAACCGTCGCCGGAGAACAGGATGCGCTGGTGATCGGTCAGCACCTTCTTACAGTACTCGAGCGCGGCGTCCTGGAACTTATCCTCGGGCGTACCCTCGAGTGCATCGGCGAAGGACTTGAGCGACTTGGCCACGGCGGCATCGAGCACCAGGTTGGAGTCGGAGACGTTCTGCTCGGAGCCGCAGGCACGGAACTCGAACTTGTTGCCGGTGAAGGCGAACGGAGAGGTGCGGTTGCGGTCGGTGTTGTCCTGCATCAGCTTGGGCAGGGTATCGGCGCCCAGGTCGAGCACGCCGCGCGTGGCATGGACGGAAGCCTTGCCATCGATGATCTTCTCGACGACCTCGGTAAGCTGGTCGCCCAGGAAGATGGACATAATCGCCGGAGGAGCCTCGTTGGCGCCCAGACGATGGTCGTTGCCGGCCGAGGCAACGGAGGCACGCAGGAGCTCCTGATAGTTATCGACGGCCTCGATCACCGCGGTGAGGAAGACGATGAACTGCAGGTTGTCGAGCGGGGTGTCGCCCGGATCGAGCAGATTCTCGGACTCGGTGCCAAGCGACCAGTTATTGTGCTTGCCCGAACCGTTGATGCCCTCGAAGGGCTTCTCGTGCAGCAGGCAGACCAAATCGTGGCGGGAGGCGATGAGCTTCATCTTCTCCATCATGACCAGATTCTGGTCGATAGCCTCGTTGACCTCGCCATAGACGGGGGCGAGCTCATGCTGGCAGGGAGCGACCTCGTTGTGTTTGGTCTTGGCGGGAATGCCAAGCGCCCACAGCTCATCGTCCAGGTCCTTCATATAGGCCGAGACGGTGGGGCGGATAGCGCCAAAGTAGTGCTCCTCGAGCTCCTGGCCCTTACAGGGAGCAGCACCAAAGAGGGTGCGGCCGGTGATGACCAGGTCCCTGCGCTTGCGGTAAGCGTCCTTCTTGATCAGGAAGTACTCCTGCTCATCGCCCACGGAAGGAACGACCTTCTTGGGGGTCTTACCAAACAGCGCCAAAACGCGCTTGGCCTCACGCGAGAGCGCGGTCATGGAGCGCAGCAGCGGGGTCTTCTTGTCCAGGGCCTCGCCCGTGTAGGAGCAGAAAGCCGTGGGGATGCACAGGACATCGTCCTTGATAAAGGCGGGGCTGGTGGGATCCCAAGCGGTATAGCCGCGGGCCTCGAAGGTGGCACGCAGGCCGCCGTTGGGGAAGCTGGAGGCGTCCGGCTCGCCCTGGATGAGGTTCTTTCCCGTAAACTTGGTAATAGCGGTGCCGTCGTGATTGGGTTCGAGGAAGCTGTCGTGCTTCTCGGAAGTAATGCCCGAAAGCGGCTGGAACCAGTGCGCGTAGTGCGTCGCGCCCTTGGAGATGGCCCAAACCTTCATGGCATGGGCAACGGCGTTGGCCACATCCAGATCGAGCGGCTCACCGTCCTCGAGGGTTGCAGCAAGGCGTTTCCAAATGTCCTTGGGGAGGTAGTCCTTCATGACTTCCTCAGAGAACACCATGGTCCCGAAGCGGTCAGTAAGTTCGGCCATACGGAACTCCCTTCGTATCGGCACCGCGTGAGAAGCGGTGTTGATTACTAACGAACGAGTCATAGCTTAGACTCGCCGTGTTTCCGCGACATTACCGTTATGTTGCCGTCGCGAAACTAATCAATGAGGTTACCGCATCGCGGCAATGTTGCCACCCTCAACAGTCAATCAACTGTATAAATTGCAGACCTCTCCACATGGTTTACGGGTAGTCTTTTTGGGACGGGGCTTTTTTAGCTGCCCTATTTAAATATGGTCTCAAGCTTTGGAGGCGCCGGATTGGGTAGCTAAAAAAGCCCCGTCCCAAAAAGACTACCCTGCGTACCTGGTTGATGGGGTAAAAAAGCTCCAAATTAGCTACGCTGTTATAGGGAATGCCGATAGCGAAGCATCTTCGATTGATATTTCCAAATAGCGAGTAAAACTCCACCGTAGCGCAGCGGTGCTGTAGAATCCTTACAACACATCACGCTAATGTATCTAAAGGAGCACGACATGCGCGTCGACGAGGTTTTTAAGCAGGCAGCATCCCAGGGCACCACGCCCGTTTCGTTTGAGATGTTCCCGCCCAAGGGCGAGCTTACCCTCGACACGGCTCGCGAGGTGGCTGGCAATCTGTGCAAGCTTTCGCCGAGCTTTGTCTCGGTCACCTGCTCGGCCGGCGGCTCGGGCAACGGCGCCACCACCGCCCCCATCGCGCATATGATTACGAGCGAATTCGATACGCCTTCGGTGGCGCACCTCACCTGCGTTGGTCGCACGCATGCCGATATCGCTGCCAAGATCGACGAATACCGCTCCGCCGGCGTAGAAAATGTGCTGGCCCTGCGTGGCGATCTTCCCGCCGGCGCGAGCGAGGATGACAAGCCCGCCTCGGACTACGCCTACGCCCGCGACCTCATCCCCGAGCTTGTCGACGCCGGCTTTTGCGTGGGCGCCGCAGCCTACCCCGAAGGCCACATTGCCTGTGAGAATCTCAACCTCTCGGTCGAATACCTCAAGCAAAAACAAGACGCCGGCGCGAGCTTCTTTGTGACGCAGCTCTTTTTTGATAACGAGTGCTTCTACCGTTTTCGCGAGCTTGCCGACAAGGCCGGTATCACTGTGCCCATTACCGCGGGCATCATGCCGTTTATGGGCAAATCGCAGATCAGCCGCATGGTCTTTATGTGCGGCGCGTCGCTGCCCTCCCCCGTCATCAAGATTCTCGCCAAATACGAGAACGACCCCGAGAGCCTGCAGGCAGCCGGTGTAGATTATGCAGCCCGTCAGCTTTGCGACCTTAAGGAACACGGCGCCGACGGCCTGCACCTGTACACTATGAATCGTCCTGCGATCGCCGCAACCATTATGGAGCGCCTGGGGTAATGGAAAAACCGCACATCGATACAGCTTTTGGTGAAGTGCCGGCCGACCTTGCGTCGCCGGCGCTCTACCGTATCGATGATGCCCACCATCCCCGCGTCGATCGTGCCGAGATGCTGCGGTATCTGGGTTACGGCGGCCAGCAGATTGAGCCCGAGCTGTCGCAGCGTATTGAGCTTGTCGTTGAACGTTTGGAGCTGGACATTGAGCCCCGTGGCGTGCGCCGCGTATTTGCCGTCGATGCCATGGGCGTGGACGAGCAGGGAGAGCCCAGCATCCGTCTGGTTGGAACCAACGTTGAGCTGCGCGGTCGCGATATCTATCGACATCTCAAAGACGCCCGCTTTGCCGCGCTCATGGCATGCACCCTCGGCATGGACGCCGAGCGTCGTCTGCGCACCACGGGAGCCCAGCAGCCCCTAGAGGGAGCCGTGCTCGATGCCGCGTGCTCCGCCTATGTGGAAGCTGCCGTCGAGCAGATGGACCAGCAGGTCAAGGCTGCGGCCGCCGCACACGGACTCGCCGGTAACTGGCGCTTCAGTCCCGGCTACGGCGACTGCCCGCTTACGGCTCAGCGTTCAATCGTGGCTGCACTCAACGCCACGCGGCTCATCGGGCTTACCGTCACACCTACCAGCCTGCTCATGCCCACCAAGAGCGTGACCGCGGTGATCGGTCTGTTTGACGGCGAGGTCCACGACGCCCAGAGTCGCCCCACCTGCAATATCTGCCGCATGCGCGAGCACTGCCGCTTCCGCGCCGCCCACACCACCTGCTATTCCAGCCATTAGGAGCCCCCGATGTTTACTCCGCTTATCACTCATGATCTGGACGGCGCCGCGCTGGCGGCGCCCGTTGATGCTGCCCGCCGCAAGGGCGCCACGTACAAGACGCGCACGATCGACGACCTTTGCATTAAGGACGATCGCCTGCGCGCCGCCATCGAGGGCACGGGGCACCTGCTGTTCGACGGCGGCATGGGCACCATGCTGCAGGCGGCCGGCATGAAGGCCGGCGCCCTGCCCGAGCTGCTCAACTTTGAGGAGCCCCAGGTCATTACCGATATTCAGCGTCAGTATGTCGAGGCCGGCTGCGATGTGATCACCGCCAACACCTTTGGCGCCAACGCCCACAAGCTCGACGGTGCCGCCACCGTGGCAGATGTCTTTGCCGCCGCCGTCGCCTGCGCCCGCGCGGCCGGTGCCCGCTACGTCGCCGGCGACATCGGCCCCATCGGTGCGCTGCTTCGCCCCTTGGGTACCCTCAGCTTCGACGAGGCCTATGACCTCTTTGCCGAGGAAGTGCGCGCTGGCGTCGACGCGGGTGTGGACCTCTTTATTATCGAGACCATGACCGACCTTGCCGAGATCAAGGCGGCGGTCCTTGCCTGCCGCGAGAACTCCGAGCTGCCCGTCTTTGCCACCATGACCTTTGAGGAGGACGGCCGTACCTTCCTGGGCACGAGTCCCGAGGTTGCCGCTATCACGCTCGACGCCATCGGCGCCGACGTCCTGGGCATCAACTGCAGCCAGGGACCGGCCGAGCTCCGAGGGCTCGCCGCACGCATGCTCACCGTTACCGACAAGCCCGTTATGGTGCAGGCCAACGCGGGACTGCCCTACGTGGACGACGACGGTAACACCGTCTTTGACATCCAGGCCCCCGAATACGCCAAGGCCGTCGCCGGCATGATCGCCGACGGCGTGAGCGTCGTGGGCGGTTGCTGCGGCACCACGCCGGCGCACATGGCAGCGCTGCGCACGCTTATCGACAACCACACGCCCAGTCCGCGCCGCCGCAAGCCCAGCATGTCGGTCACAAGCGCCCAGACCGTGGTGGACCTTCCCTGTGACGGCCACAAGATCGCCGTCATCGGCGAGCGCATCAATCCCACCGGCAAAAAGCGCCTGCAGCAGGCCCTGCGCGACGGCGACCTGGACTACGTCGTAAGCCAGGGCATCAGCCAGCAGGAGCAAGGCGCCGACATCCTGGACGTCAACGTGGGCCTGCCCGAGATCGACGAGGTCAAGATCATCCAACAGGCCACCGAGCAGCTCCAGGGTTCCACGCTGCTGCCGTTGCAAATCGACTCCACCGACCCCGCAGCCGTCGAGGCCGCCGTGCGCCGCTACGCCGGCAAGCCCATCATCAACTCGGTCAATGGCAAACAGCAGATCATGGATGAGATCTTTCCGCTGGTCGCCCATTACGGCACCAACGTCGTCGGCCTCACGCTCGACGAAGGCGGCATTCCCGATACCGCCGAGGCTCGCTTCGCCATCGCCGAGCGCATCGTGGCCGAGGCCGCCCGCTACGGCATCGGACCGGACCGCATCCTCATCGACTGTCTGGTCATGACCGCCTCGACCAATCAACGCCAAGCCGAACAGATTCTGCGCGCCATGTCCCTGTGTAAGGAGCGTCTGGGCGTCAAATGCGCGCTCGGCGTGTCGAACATCAGCTTTGGTCTGCCCGCCCGCCCGCTGCTGGGCTCGGTCTTTTTGGCCGCCGCCTTCGGCGCGGGCCTGGACGCCCCCATCATGAACCCGGGCTCCAAGCGCTTTATGGATACCGTCTACAGCTATCGCGTCTTGAGCGTTGAGGACGAGGGCTCGACCGGATACATCGAGCGCTACGCCGGCTGGACCGATCCGTACAAGATCGCCGCGAACCCGGCGGCGGCTCAGACAGTATCGGCCGACACTGTGCCCGCCGCTGGCACCGACGGCACCGACGGCAACGACGACCCGATTCGTCGCATGGTCGTCTCGGGCCGCAAAGGCGAGATTGCGGCCGAGACCGAGCGTCTGCTGGCAGACCACGACGCCATGGACCTCATCAACAACCACTTTATCCCCGCCCTCGACGAGGTTGGCGTCCTCTTTGACCAGGGAAAGTTCTTCTTGCCGCAGCTCATGGCCTCGGCCGAGGCCGCGCGCGTAGGTTTTGACACCATCAAGCGCCGGATGCCCGCCGGCGAGATTGCCGACAAGGGCAAAATCTGCGTGGCCACCGTCAAAGGCGACATCCACGACATCGGTAAGAACATCGTCAAGATGCTGCTCGATAACTACGGCTATACCGTCTTTGACCTAGGCCGCGACGTCGACCCGCAGGAGGTGCTCAAGACCGTACGGGAGCGCGACATCAAGCTCGTCGGCCTCTCGGCGCTTATGACCACCACGGTCGTCGCTATGGAGGAGACCATCAAACTGCTTCATGCCGAGGTGCCGGACGTCAAGATCATCGTAGGCGGCGCCGTACTCACCCCCGAATACGCCAAGCAGATCGGCGCGGACTACTACGCCAAGGACGCCGCCGAAAGCGCTCGTATCGCCGAAGAGGTCTTTGGGCAGTAACACAACGGAAACAACCGAGCACCAAAACGTGCCGCATGCGCCACTTGGCACGTGCGGCACGTTAGAATAGACAAGACTATGCTCGTTTTGGCAGATAGGAGTGCAAGGATGGCGATCACGCCCGCAGAAATCGCGGAAACCCGCGGCATGGTTGAGGAGCAGAACCTCGACATCAGGACCATCACCATGGGTGTTTCGCTCATGGGTTGCGGCGACGAGAACCTCGACCGCATGTGCACGAAGATCTACGACCACGTGACGCACACGGCTGAGCATCTGGTCGAGACCGCCGAGAACCTCGAGCGCGAGTACGGTATCCCCATTGTCAACAAGCGCGTTTCCGTCACCCCGGTGGCGCAGATCGCCGCGTGCTGCAAGGATGAGGACCTCACCCCCATCGCGCATGCCCTCGACCGCGCGGCCGAGACGCTCGGCATCGATTACCTGGGCGGCTTCTCCGCACTCGTCCAGAAGGGTATCGGCGACGCCGACCGCCGCGTCATTCAGTCCATCCCCCAGGCGCTCGCTACCACCAGCCGCGTCTGCTCCAGCGTCAACGTCGCCAGCCTGCGCGCCGGCATCAACATGGACGCCGTGCTCATGGCGGCTCAGACCATCATCGATGCCGCCAAGCTTACGGCAGATGAGGATTCCGTCGGTGCTTCCAAGTTTGTCTGCTTTGCCAACATGGTCGAGGACTCCCCGTTTATGGCGGGCGCCGTTCACGGCGGTGGCGAGGCCGACGCCGTCATCAACGTAGGCGTCTCGGGCCCCGGCGTTATGGCCGCAGCCCTGGAGAAGCTGCCCGATTCCGCATCGATGATGGAAGTCGCCGAAAAGATTAAGCAGACCGCCTTTAAGATCACCCGTGCCGGCGAGCTCATGAGTCGCGAGGCCGCCCGTCGCCTAGGTGTCGAGAAGGGCATTGTCGACCTGTCGCTGGCGCCTACGCCTGCCGTCGGCGACTCCGTCGCGCGCATCCTCGAGATCATCGGCGTGGGCACCTGCGGTGGCCCCGGCACGACCTGCGCGCTCGCCATGCTCAACGATGCCGTCAAGAAAGGCGGCGTCATGGCCAGCTCCAGCGTGGGCGGCCTCTCGGGCGCCTTTATCCCCGTGTCCGAGGACGCCGGCATGATCGCCGCCGTCGAGGCCGGCGCGCTTTCGCTCGAGAAGCTCGAGGCCATGACCTGCGTGTGCTCCGTTGGCCTGGACATGATCGCCATTCCCGGCGACACCCCGGTCGAGACTATCGCCGGCATTATCGCCGACGAGATGGCCATCGGCGTCATCAACAATAAGACCACGGCCGTGCGCGTGATCCCCGCCATCGGCAAGGGCGTGGGCGACTGCGTCGAGTATGGCGGCCTGTTTGGCCGTGCGCCCATCATGCCGGTGAACCCCAACGCCGGCACCGTGCTTGCCCACCGCGGTGGACGCTTCCCGGCGCCGCTGAACTCGCTCAAGAACTAGCTGAGGGGGACTGGCGAGGAGCCCCGGGGAGGGCAAATATATAAGGTCGCCTGCTCGGACAGTCCTGACTCGCACGGAGAGCACATTAAGTGCTCTCCGGCTCGTGCGGAACTCGCGATCGACCTTATCTATTTGCCCTCACCGGGGCTCCCGCACAACGGGACCTCGGTTGGGTTCTATCCCGGTTGCAGTTGCTTCGCTCCTGCACCACTTGGCTGGTGCGGCGGTTTGGCGTTGGAACGGTTCTTTTTCTGATATATGCTTGTTGCGGCTCTTCTTTTGGGAGGGGCCGCTTTTTTGTTGTAAGGGGGATGGCCCGTGGCTGATGGTGTAATTCAATCTGAGCTTCTTTCTGCGGATTGGAATGGCGAATGGATGCGCTTGCAGGCTGGTCGGCGGCGGGCTGATGATTCTTTTGAATGGGATAAGCGGGCTCGGCATTTTCGGCCGCTTGAGACTGCTCCGTATGCCCGGGACTTTATGAAGCTGTTGGCGTTAAAGCCTGGTGAATCGTTGCTCGATATGGGGTGTGGGGCTGGGTCGATTGCTATTCCGCTTGCTCAGGCTGGACATCCCGTGATTGCCGCTGATTTTTCCCCTGCTATGTTGGGCACGCTTGATGCTGGCATTGAGTACTATGGGCTCGAGGATTGCATTACACCGCTTGAGCTTGCTTGGGATGATGACTGGGATTTGGTTGGACCGGTCGCGAAAGCGGTAGATGTTGCCTTTGCGAGTCGCTCGGTTACTACGAACGACCTAAAAGGCGCGCTTGCCAAGCTCGACCGTACGGCTCGGCGGCGTTGTGCTGTCACGATGGTCGCCAACTCCAGCCCGCGCTATGACCTGCACGTGATGAATGCCATCGGCGCCTCGGTTACCCGTAGCAATGGTTTTGTGTACGCCTTTAACATCCTTATTCAGATGGGTGCACTACCGCAGGTCACGTATTTTGAATCGCCCCGTCGTGACACCTTCGATAGCCTCGAGGCCGGCGTGGCGGACCTCTCCCGTATGCTCGAGCATGGCAACGAGGATAAGATCGATCGTCTGCGCGACTATATCGCCCAACATATGATCGAGAACCCCCATGCCGGCGAGCCGGGATCCAAGGGCGTGCCGCAGGGACGTTACATGCTCGACCACATCCGCAAGGTCCGATGGGCGTTCATCGCCTGGGAGCCGGTCTCTGCGCCCCGACCGTAGCCCATCTAAAGTATGCATCGTCTACCCGCCCGCCATCCGCATTCTTTGCGAACTGGCAAACGCGCTCCACACCGCGCCGTTCCTGCGCTATCGTGGGACAGCTCACGTAGATTAAGGCCCCATCGCGGGGCGCCCCATACATAGAAAGCGAGATCCCATGGCACTGACAGGAGCCCAGGTCAAGCAGCTTCGCAGCATGGCCCATCACCTCAACCCCGCCATCATCATCGGTAAGTCCGATGTCAACGAGGGTACCGTCGAGCAGACGGCCGCCTACCTGGAAAAGCACGAGCTCGTTAAGTGCTCCGTGCTGGACGGCTCTAGCCTTTCTGCCCGCGAGGCCGCCGAGGAACTCGCCGAGCGCTGCCACGCCGACGTCGTTCAGGTTATCGGCCGCAAGTTCTCGCTGTATCGAGAGTCCTCGCGCAAGGATATCGAGAAGATCAAGCTCGTCTAAGGGCCGATCGGTTCACACAGAGCAAGCCTGCGGGCGTCCGAATGATGCGGGCGCCCGTTTTTTATCGCTCAATGAACGGTCGGTTGACCCTGCTTTCGACCAAACGCTCGTAGAGACGCTTGGTCTCGGGCTCGGGAACGCCTGCGACCTGTTCCTTAAGATGATGGATATGCCCGCTATAGAGCTCGACGATATCGCGGCGTCTCCCCGCCGCTCCGTACACGCGCATGGCGCATCGCACCATGTCCTCGCGTGCGGTCTCCTGACGTAGCCCCGCTTCTACCAGCCAGATTGCCGACTGCAGGTCGTTTTCTTCCAAGGCAGCGCTTGCTCCCACTATCATGCAGTCGATAAACTTCGACTGCATGATGCGGCGCATGCGCAAAAAGTACGTCGGATTGCAACCGTTGGGGATATACAGCGGTCCGGTATAGAGCTGTTCGATCTTAAGACACAGCTCGACCAGGTGAGGCCCACGCACTCTTGTGCGATTACCCAAAATCTCGCGGCTTATCTGCTCAAATAGCTTCACATCGGTCTTAACGTAATCCCTGTTGAGGCCAAGACAGTCGTTTTGGATCAGGACGCACGACTTGCCATCTGGCGTGGGTCCCAAAGCGGATCGTAAGCGTGACACAGTCGAATACAAGTTGTTACGGGCGCTACTGTACTCGGCATGTGGCCACAGTTCCATAGCCAAGGTCTCGCGATCGACAAACGAATCGATACCCAACGCAAGCCGCTCGGCAAGCGTTGCCGCTTTCTTACGACGCCACATCTTGTCTGTGATGGGAAATCCGTCGCGCTCGGCACGAAACGCGCCAAACATGCGAATCTCGATATGATCGATAGCGTCGACGGGTTCGACCTCGCCGACCTGGAACAGCCGCTCGCTCTCTCCCTCCAAATCGTCGCGCAGCGAATATCGCGATAGCTCACGCACCGGGAGCTTCTTTCGAATCTTGGCAGCAGGCTCGCCCAGGCAATGCATCGCAAGGCGTGCAAACAGCCGATACGCTGGCTCCAGAATCCCAGAACGATTCATAGACATCCAGGCGGCAAGATCGCTGTCACGGCCCGCAGACGCCAAATGCAGCGCTACGACCCAAGCCTCCGCGCCGCCGACTTGTGTCCGACTTAGGTCGAGCAGCTCTGCCTCTTCTCGTACCGACACCATCGACGTATTGCGAAGGCTTGATGCACGCTCCAACAGCAACGCGTTGTCGCGCATGTATGCGATCGACTCGTCAGCAAGCTTGAGCACCTGGACCGCGCGGAACTTCGCGTTGACCGGGCGCCCCTCGGCGAGCGCCTGCCAGCCTTCAAGTAGCAGGCCAAACAGCTGGATTTGATTGTCACGCACGCGCACGGCAAAGCGATCGAGCTCATTAAACGCCGTATCGTCAGTCATTGGCAGGCCTGCAAGCAGACGCCGTGCCGCCAGCACCATACGCACCCAGACAGCCGGTGCCTTAAGCCCACGAGCATCGAGTGCCTCCCGTGTTCGAGACATCTCGTCGTCACGCTCATCGATTCCCATAAAGGACCCATCAAAGAGCTCCACCAACATCCGATCTGCCCGTATGAGAATCTCTGCAATATCGAGTTCGCAATCATATACCTTGTTCGCCTTGAGTCCCGAAAGTGCTGCGCCGTCTTTCGCCTGTTCGGTCAGCCGGCTCTTAACCTCGATATGCGCCGACAGCATATCGAGCGCAGCACAAGATGCCTCATTTTTTGGAAGAGCAGGATTGGCTGGAAGCCCAAGCTCGCAATCTCCATAACAGACGACCGTAAGCACCTGGGCGACTTTCCAAGAAACCAAATCAATCTCGCGGACCGACTGTGCGCTCGCATGTTCGACAATCGAGGCCATATACCGGGCCAGTTTAGTATTCGAAACGCTTACCGCCGCCAAATAGACACCAAGTGCCTCGGTGGGCGTCGGCTCCAACGCGGGCTTGTCGGCATCCGTCGTCCTCAGTACCGCGCGACAGACATCCCCTCCATGCCCAGTCAGAGCCAAATCGACACCATACTGTCCAGCAAGCTCAAGGACGGCGTCGCGATCCAAAAAGGCATCTGCCAAATCCATCGCAGCATCGCATCGGCCCGCCTTGAGCAGAATGCGTGCCGCGCGCATAACGAGCTCTGGACGAATTTCCGCAACCATTTTTCGTAATCTCAGGCGCGCGTTATCCTCGGTGCCCATACACGTAAAGCTTCGGTCGACCGGATCGACACCAAAAATCGGATAATCACGAACAAGATAGGACTGATCGATCATGGAGAGCCTGACACCACATGCCTCAAGTTCCGCAATCTTGCCCTCGCCCATCAGGGCCATCACGCACGCCACGTTAAATAGGGCGCCGTTATCGATTGATGCCATATCGGCAAGTGCCGCACCGTATACGTTGACAATCTCGTTTTCGAGCAAGCTGGCAACGTCGCCCTCTCCGTACAGCCCCGTCTGCATAGCCGAAACCAACTCGGGAACACCCTGTGTGAGCTGGTAAAAATCGAGCGACGTGCTAATCGAGAACGCCGATGCCCAAGCCGAATACTCATAGGCATGCACCTTGAGCATCTGCGCATTGATCTTGACCGAGTCACCCAGCCCGCGAATCAACTGGCGATTTGAGGGGCGGCAGGTGACAAAGACCCCGATCCCCATAGTGCGCAGGCCTCGAATTCGATCGATAAGCTCCTCGGTATCTTGCTGATCGAGGTTGGGGACGTTATCAATCGCAATCAACGATCGCGGTTTGTCCTCAAGTTCATCTGTAACCACTTCGAGCTGCATAAACACCTCGCGGGCAATCGCGCGGTCAGCCTCGATGATTCGTACCAGACCGCGCGTCGGGTCGCTTTTGACTTCCTGAGTGTACTGAAGCAATATCGATGTTTTCCCAAACCCATCTGGTGCATAGAGCAACACAATGCCCGCCTTGCGGCCCTTGACAATCAACTCGCTCATCAGGCGATCACGTCGGACCATATAACCTGTGCCCAATGGCGCCAATTCGAGATCGTCCGTATCGTTCAGCCCGTTCATCATGCTCGCTCCTTACCTCGGCCACATGGACACCGTAATCGCAAGACAGCCCAAGCCATCCCGTAAATCGAACGACGCAGAGTTTTAGGTTGTCTTTCGGTTCGCATTTGGCAAGTTTTTGTTCAGCGAGCGCCGATTGAAACTTTTCCCCCAACCAACCGGTCTTTGCGCAGGTCAATGCGCTTGCCAGCATGTCCCACTCATTTGGCAGTGTAACGCAATGGGGCTTGTAATATTTTGTTGCGCAACTCGCCTACGCACTGCTACCGTTTGCGACTCATTAGTAGCATATTTGAATAGAATATGCTAGAGAATGCATCACACTATACGAGGCACCACCGTCAAGCTTTTGGCAAGCTAATGTTATGCACACCATAAAGCCCGCGCTCATTCTGATTCCGCTGGCAGATATTGCGGACGGACGCAGCATAGGGGCCCATGAGTCTATAAGCTAGCCGCCATCCCGCATATGCATAATAAAAAAGGCCCCCGCAGAACGGGAGCCTGTAACAAAGTAATAACAAATCGCTCGGATTGTACTACTCGCAGAGCGAAAGGGCAGCCTCGTCGGCAACGACGACGCAGTTGGTGTGCAGCTGCAGGATCGAAGCCGGGCACTCGGGCGTAACCGGGCCATAGCACATATCGTGAACAGCCTGAGCCTTGGCCTCGCCGTTGGCGACGACCAGGATCATGCGGGCATACATGATGGTCTGGGTACCCATGGTGTAAGCCTGGCGGGGAACGTCGTCGATGCTATCGAACAGGCGGCTGTTGGCCTGAATGGTGCTCTCGGTGAGGTCGACGCAGTGCGTACCCTTGGAGAAGTGGTCATCGGGCTCGTTGAAGCCAATATGACCGTTATTACCAATGCCGAGCAGCTGCAGATCCGGGTAACCGGCGGCAGCGACGATCTTATCGTACTCGGAGCAGGCAGCGGCGGCATCGGGGTTGGAGCCATCGGGCACGTGCGTGTTATTCAGATCGACGTTGATGTGATCGAAGAAGTTCTCGCGCATGAAGTAGTGATAGCTCTGGGGATCATCGTGCGAAAGGCCGCGATACT
Source organism: Collinsella sp. LCP21S3_D3 (assembly GCF_052118305.1). Taxonomy (NCBI): domain Bacteria; kingdom Bacillati; phylum Actinomycetota; class Coriobacteriia; order Coriobacteriales; family Coriobacteriaceae; genus Collinsella; species Collinsella sp. LCP21S3_D3. Next base: position 39,029 of record NZ_JBQKHK010000015.1, on the reverse strand, counting down.
CGTCCAGGTTATAGGTGCTGACCTCGGAGAAGTCAATATCGCCCTTCTTGTACCAATCGGCGAGCTGCTTGTAGGCGCCAATCGGAGTGGAGCCGGTGGCAAGACCGAGCACACAATCGGGCTTAAGGATAACCTGCGCCGAGATGATATTGGCGGCCTTGCGGCTCATATCCTCGTAGTCTTTAGCTTTAATGATCTTCATTACGCATCCTTTCTCGTAGAAGAGAGGCAAGGCTCCCCTTACAAGCACTTGCCCGCGGCCTGCGTCGGCCGCAACCAACGTGTGCGGCCACCAGGGCGAGGTCGCGTAATGTATGTATCTCGTGTCTAGCCGCGTCGAGGCCCCTGCCCGTCCACGGTGACCCGAAGCCTTTTAGCCTCGGACATTTTTCATCTTGCCACGAAGGGCGCCCTCTTTCAAGGGCGCCCTCCGTAAACGTGTTTGAATTGTAGGCCAAAGGGCAAGCGAACGAGTTAGCGCTCGCGAGCGACGATGAGCTGATCCATCTCCTCGACATGCTCGCCGACGGAGCCCTTGATGCTCGAGAACTCAACAGAGTTGCACACCAAAATGGGAACCGTCACATCGTAGCCCTCGGCCTCGATTGCCTCGCGTTCAAACTCGATAAGCACATCGCCCTTATGGACGATATCGCCCACCTGTGCATGCACGGTAAAGTGTTTGCCCTCGAGCTGAACGGTATCGAGTCCAACGTGGATTAAAACATCCAAGCCATCGACCGTGTTGAGCGCAACGGCGTGTCCCGTTGGAAAAATCGCCTCGATCTTGGCATCCGCAGGTGCAATCACGCGCGTGCCCGTAGGCCGAATGGCAACGCCTTGGCCCAAAAGGCCAGTGGCAAACGTCTGGTCGTTAACCTCGGAAAGCGGAATGACATCGCCCGAGATGGGAGCATCCAGCGTAAGGACTCGACCACGCATACCAAAAGACCTTAGGACTTTAGTGAACATGCTCCCCCTTGGACATACCAATAATCAAAACCAGTTTTAGTAGTTTACCACTTGGCATTGGTTTTTGACCATTAGGGAAGTTCGCGCTTGACAACCTCGACGATGTCGTCAACGACGCGCTGAGTCAGCTCGTGCGTCTCGGCCTCGGCCATCACGCGAACCAGCGGCTCGGTACCGCTCGGGCGCACCAGAATGCGGCCGCGACCGTTAAGCTCCTTCTCGGCGGCAGCGACAGCGTCCCAAATGGGCTGGCAATCGTCCAGACCGGCCTTGTTGTCGGAATGCACGTTGACGAGCACCTGCGGGTACTTCTTCATGATGCCGGCAAGGTCGGTGAGGGTGCGGCCAGTGCGCTTGAGCACGGCCAGCAGCTGCAGCGCCGTCACCAGGCCATCGCCGGTGGTGTTGTGCTCCAGGAAGATGATGTGGCCGGACTGCTCTCCGCCGATAACGGCGCCGTCCGCGAGCATGCGCTCCAGCACGTAGCGGTCGCCCACGGCGGTCTGCACCATCTCAAAGCCCTGTTCCTTCATAGCGATGGAAAAGCCCAAGTTGCACATAACGGTCGAGACGATCTCGGAGTTGGCGAGCTTGCCGCGAGCGGCGAGGTCAGAGCCGCAGATGGCCAGGATGTAATCACCATCGATCTCGTTGCCCTCGCTGTCCACGAACAGCACGCGATCGGCGTCACCGTCGTGGGCCAGGCCGATGTCGGCGTGGGTGCGCAGCACGAGCTCGCGCAGGGGCTCAAGATGAGTGGAGCCGCACTCGACATTGATGTCGGTGCCACAGTAGTCGGTATTGATGGCGTGTACCGTGGCGCCCAGACGCTGAAGCGCGGCAGGCGTGGTCTGGCAGGAAGCACCGTGACCGCAGTCAACGGCAACGACCAGGCCGTCGAGCTTAAGGCCGCCGAGGGTGCTGATAGCGTGGTCGACGTATGCCTTGCGAGCGTCCTTCATCTTGATGATGTGGCCCACACCGGCGCCGGTAGGCAGCGTGTCGGCAGCCATGGCCTCCTCGGACATGACCCAGGCGCTGATCTCTTCTTCAACGGCATCGGGAAGCTTCATGCCCTTGCGGCTAAAGAACTTGATGCCGTTAAACTCCGGCGGATTGTGAGAAGCGGAGATGACGATGCCGCCGTCGAGATCGTTTTGGACAGTGAGCAGCGCCACGGCCGGCGTAGGGATAACGCCGCAGCAGTGCGGGCGACCGCCCTCGGCCATAATGCCAGCGGTCAGAGCGCTCTCGAGCATGGTGCCCGAAAGACGCGTGTCGCGGCCAACGCAAATGTCCGGACCAAGGAACTTGGTCGCCGCACGGCCAAGGCGAAACGCGAGGTCGCACGAGAGATCGGCGTTGGCGACGCCACGGACGCCGTCGGTGCCAAAGATGTTCTGGGGCATAGGATCGCTCCTTCCCAAGTGGGCAAAACGCAGTCGCCCACCCTAGTCGAAAAAGAAAAGCGGGACCCGCCGAGCAATCGGCAGGCCCCGCTTGTACATTGTATCTCGTAAGGAGATAAAACCTTAGCGCTTGGAGAACTGGGGAGCGCGGCGGGCCTTCTTGAGGCCGTACTTCTTGCGCTCGACCACGCGAGCATCGCGCGTAAGGAAACCGGCCTTCTTGAGGTCAGCACGGTAGTCGCCAGCGTTCAGAAGAGCGCGAGCGATGCCCAGGCGCAGAGCGCCGGACTGACCGGAGATGCCGCCGCCATCGCACAGAGCGATAACGTCGAACTGACCGGCGGTATCGGTCACCTTGAAGGGAGCAAGGGCGTTCTCAACGAGCTGATGACGGCCGAAATACTGCTCGGCGTCACGCTTGTTGATAGTCACCTTGCCGGTGCCGGGGACGAGACGGACGCGGGCGACGGCGTTCTTACGACGGCCGGTACCCTGGTAGACAACGGTGTTCTCAGCCATCTTTAAGCCTCCAGCTCAATCTTCGTGGGGTTCTGGGCAGCATGCGGATGCTCGGCACCAGCGTAGACCTTAAGCTTGGTCATCTGGGCACGGCCGAGGGTGGTCTTGGGCAGCATGCCGCGAACGGCGCGCTCGATGACCTTCTCCGGGTGCTTCTCCATAGCCTGGTGGAAGCTCTCAGCCTTGAGGCCGCCGTTGTAGCCGCTGTGGCGATAATAGGTCTTCGTGTCGGCCTTGTTACCGGTAAGCTGGACCTTATCGGCGTTGATGACGACAACGAAGTCGCCGCAGTCGCTGTTGGGCGTGAACTGGGGCTTGTTCTTACCGCGCAGGATCATTGCGATCTGGGTGGCAAGACGGCCCAGGACAGCACCATCGGCGTCGACGAGAACCCAGTTGCGCTGGACCTCGCCCTGCTTGGCGTAGTGAGTCGATTTCGAAATCACTTAGACTCCTCCATGTACAGTACGTGTTGTTACAGAGATTCACGGGGCTCTGCAAGTAACCCGTCCATATTACCCCGCCCGTCGCCCGAGTCAACAGGTATTTTGGCTCTGACCAGACTTTCTGCACATGTCGTCCATCGGTAATGATGTCGCGACGCTAGCGCTCGACAAATGCCTCGATATCACTCAGCAGACGCTTTGCCTCCTGACGACCCTGAATATACAGGTCGAGAAGCTTTACCGGATCGTGCTCGACGTGACCGACCTCGACAGGCTTTTGCGGGGCAACGACCAGCGCGCGGCCCTCGCGCTCATACTTCCACAGATGCATGCGCTGGATGTTATAGCGGTCGTGGCGCGTCTCAATAGCCTCGAGCAGATAGGGGTAGTCGGCATAGCGGGCGCGTGCGGCAGGCATAAACTCGTAGGGCTTTTTCTCGTACGAGCGGTCCTGCGTGACAATGACAACCGCGCGATCGAAGCCGGCCTCCTCCAGCACGTGCTCGATGGGGACCGAATCGGCTACGCCGCCGTCGACGTATTTGTGCCCGTCGATCTCGACCGGCGGCGTCACCAGCGGCAGCGACGTCGAGGCGCGCACGGCATCGAGGTCGAGCACGGCGCTTTTGACCGGCAGGTATGCAGCGGTTCCAAAGAGCATGTCCGTCGCGACGGCGTACATCTCGATGGGGCTCGCGTCGAATGCCTCGTTATCAAAGGGATCCAAGCGGTCCTGGACATCGTTGAAGATGAAGTCGTAACCCACGATGGAGCCCGTGGACGCAAACGATGCGGCACCCATGAAGCGGTTGTCGTTGCAGAAAGTCAGGTTGATGCGGTTGGCACGGCCGATCTGGTGCGACTTGTAGTTCACGCCGTTGAGGGCGCCGGCCGATACACCGTAGACAGCCGGAATCTCGACGCCAGCCTCCATGAGGACGTCGAGCACGCCCGCGGTAAATTGCCCGCGGAAGCTGCCACCCTCCAAAACGAGCGCGACCTTGCCGGCGTTCTTTGCCTTATCTTCTGCCGTCATGTTGACCTCCTACTGTTTCGTTTTGGCCTTCTTCTACCCAGTTTTGAGATGGAGAGCGTATGGGTTTTGGAGTTGAGTAGGACGGGGCGGCTGGCGGAAAGCACGTCCCGTTCTGGGGGGCGATTCCGGGATGGACTTTCCGCCAACAACCCATCCGGAAAATGCATCCCATTCTGAGCGTAGATTCTGGGATGCAACTTCCGCTTGAGGCGTCAACGTGAACAGTCAATTTGGGACGGGGCTATTTTAGCTGCCCTTTGACTGTCGACGAATTATTGGGGACCGGAACTAATATCGACTGGCTTATAGGGGTAGCTAAAATAGCCCCGTCCCAAATTGACTACTCCACCTTGTAGAGGCTTTGCGCGGAGAATCCGCGTATTTGCTTCGCAAATCCGCACCGGCTTCGGCCGCCTGCCGGCGTCCTCGCCCGCGGGCTAAAAACGCTTACGCGTTTTCTTCACGCCCGCGCCCTGCATAGAGTTCGATTCTCCGCGGTGCGGGGATGACGCTGGCGCAGGGCGTTGCCGGCTGTCATCCGATCGGCATCGCATCTATATAGGGTCGAGGCTTTGCGCGGAGAATCCGCGTATTTGCTTCGCAAATCCGCACCGGCTTCGGCCGCCTGCCGGCGTCCTCGCCCGCGGGCTAAAAACGCTTACGCGTTTTCTTTACGCCCGCGCCCTGCATAGAGTTCGATTCTCCGCGGTATCTATATGTAATAAAAAAAGCAGGTAGAAACACTTCTCTACCTGCCTGTAACTATTGGTGGAGGCGCGGAGAATCGAACTCCGGTCCACGAAAGCCCCCTGATTGGCATCTCCAAGCTCAGTCGCTGGTTTAGTCTCGGACGCTTTGCGCGCAGCGACACGCTCGCGGCATCCCAACCGGTTCGGTCTTAGCCCGCGCCATACCGATTACGTGCGCGGGAGCATTCCCCTAACATGACGTCGCGCCGGTGTCGGGGAAATCACCGGGTTGACGCGCCGCTATAAACTAAGCAGCGAGAGCCATAGGCTCAAAAGAAGAGTTGTTGTCAATTCAATTTGACGGTACCCCTGTTTAACGAGGCGAGGAGACCTCGGCTTGCTTCCTCTCTCAGAGCTATCGTGTCGAAACCAGTCGCCCCCGAATGTTGGGAAAGTCTGGATGGTATCGGGCCTGCAAACACCCGATAACCGTCGACTTTTCAAGGAACACGCGGGGTAAACCCCGCTCGTGGATAGCTATCTTACCACGTTCTAAAGGCAGACACCTGCTCTATGCACGAGCTGTGAAGACCCTAATGTGCGCCATACTTCGCATTTTTGCCACTGAACACGTCACGTATATTTTCGCCAAGCAAAATTGACCCGTCGAAAGGACCGTTATGGATACCAAGCAGCAACTCATCAATGCCCTCGCAGGCCTGGGCTCAACCATTACCGAAGCCATGGATGTCATCGAAGGCTTTGTCCCCTGTGGACATCCCGCCCTCACGGTATCGAACGCCCTTGTTGCGCTGGACGCTGACGATGATGCAGCTCTCGCCCAGCAGTTTGAGACCGTCGCGGGCTTTATCGACCACGTGAGCGAGAACCGCGGCGTGGCCGCCTACCACGGCATCGAGGTCGAGCTCGCAGGTCCCAAAGCCGATCTGCTCGCAGCAATCCGCGAGGTAGGCGCCCTTATGCAGACCGCAGGCGTCAAGAACACCCAGGTCAACGAGTGGGTCTACCGCAGTCTAGCAGCACTAAACGATTCCGACGAAAAGGCCGCCGAGAAGCTCGTCGAAGCTCCCGTCATCAAGGCAGCGCTTTTGTAGTTAAAGGATGCGTGGCCTTCTGAGCGCCGACGTTCCGAAGGCCACGCAAACAGTTCGCGCTAACCGATAGCCGCGCCACCACGTTCGGCCAAAGCTAGAATCGGCATCATTTGGCGCGGGGTCTTTGCTGCAAGATCGGCATGTTCGAGCAGCTTGCGATTGTTGGTCACCAAGTAATCGATCTGCGCGCGCTTGCACGCGGCGAGCACCAAGTTGTCCTCGTAATCGCGATGGAGCGTCAGATATTTGTCGGCTAGCCACAGTTCGGATGCATCAGCGCCCACGGCCATGGCGTTTTCGGTCATGTTCCGAACAAACGCCAACGCCGCATCGCCAATTGCACGGACAGATGCCTCGTCGAGCGCTCCCCCGCCGGCAAGAACGCTACGCTTCAGCTCGTGTTGGACAACGTGCAGCACGTCCTTGGCGATATGCACCGGAAAGAACAGCAATGCCCCCGCCTCCGTCGCCTGCCCAATAAACGCACGCGCGGCAAGCGACTCGGTATGCTCGGCGCAAAACGAATCGACCCATACGTTGGCGTCCACCCTGATCTTAAGGGGGCCTCCACTCACAGGATCATCCCCTTTTGGCGATAATGCTCATCCATGGCTTCGGGATAGACTGTGTCCCAGCTGCGGTCATCAGACGCAGATGATGTATCGATGCCCAGGTCCGCGTAAAGCTGATCCGCCGCCGCCCATGATGCGACAAACGGCGAGGTGGCACCAGCACTAGGCAGTTGGTCTTCAACGGCCGACAACACCTCTTCGCACGAACCGCCACCCTGCGCAACCTTGGCCACCACCTTTTTGATGAGCTCGGGCAGTGACCCGCCCGAAAGCCGCAGCGCCTCCTCGGCACGGTTCTTGACCTGGCGATCCACGCAAACGTTCACCTGCGCCATGCCGCTAGCAGCACCCACGGCGCTCTCGCTCCCTTCAATTGCTATCCTCGATAGCAACACTATATAGAGACGCTATCAATTGGGGTCAGATGCACAAGGCCTGCGCCCGGACGACACCGATGCCGTCTGGGCGCAGGCCAGATAACGTGGGCAAACACGTCTGCTAACGCAGGTAAGCCTTCGCGTTGCTCAGGCTGTAGGCGATCGTCGAGCCGTTGTGCAGCAGCGACGATGCCTGCGAGGCAATCGCGCCGGTACTGCCCAGTGCCAAGAGCGCCGAGTTGGTAAGCATCACCTTAGAGTAGGAGCTCGTCAGACGATCAACGAGGCCCTGGCTCATACGGCGCAGGCGCACGATCGCTGCAAGATCCGTATCGGTCAAAGTGCTCGGAACCGATGATGGCGCGACGCCCTTCGATTAACGAAGTGATGCCGTGCGCCACGATGTACTCGACGGCAGCATGCCGCACGCAATGCCCTGCACGCAGGCATTCTTTACCGGAGCGCTGGCGAGCAGCTTGATGCCAGCCGTACCAAGCAGAAAACCGCCACCGACAAGCAGGGTGTTAAACGTCGGCTTCTTCATGTTGCTTCTCCCTTTTGCCGCATTGGACACGGCACGGTGCCTCAGCACCCGAGTGAATAAGTTTACTAAAGCACACTTTTGGAAAATAATTTAATTTATCTAACTATTAAGGTCAAAAATGGTTAACTTTCTGGAAATCTTAGGGTGCAGACCGGCCGACTTTCGACAATCGGTCTGCCGCAACGTACATCTCCGGCATCCAAGAAAGACTCTCCCCCGTCCCAGCAAATCGAGGTCTAATACTTTTCCCGAGAAGTGAACGAGCAAAATCGGACCCCTGAAGCATCCGCATTTTTTAGTAACAAAACCGCAGGGAAAACTCGGCAAAACCGCAGGAAACAGCGTCCAAATAGTGTCGATGCTTCAGAGGTCCAAATAAGGTCGTTCACTTCTCGGGAAAAGTATTAAGCTTCGCTTTCCACAGCCCAAAAATGTGACCAAGGGACCGTCCCTGCGCCACATCCACAAAAAAATGAGGGTGCCAACGGCACCCTCATTCACCAAATTCCATTCAGCCCGACTGACCAGAACGGCTGAGTCGCCACGGAACCGAGGGGCCGGGCGCAGGGCCTTGCCTCTCAATGAGTTCCGCACGAACAGGAGGCGCCAGTGGCGCCTCCGTCGTGAGTCAGGACTGTCCGAAATTGAGAGGCAAGGCCCTGCGCCCGGCCCCTCGGTTCCCGTTTACGAGAGCGACGTTCTCAGCAACTCGTTGAAGAGCTTCGGGTTGCCCTTGCCGCGGCTCGCCTTCATGCACTGGCCCACCAAAAAGCCGATGACCTTCTGGTTGCCGTCACGATACTGCTGTGCCTGCTCGGCACAGTTTGCCAGTACCTCGTCCACAATCGGCTGCAGCGCGCCGGCATCGCTCACCTGACGCATACCGCGCTCGTCGACGATCTTGTTGGGGTCGTCGCCGGTCTGGGCCATGGCCTCAAAGACCTCGTGAGCCTGGTTGGAGCTGATGGCATCGGTCGCCAGCAGCTTGGCAAGCGCTGCCACCTGAGCCGGCGCGATGCCGGACTCGGCGAGCGACACGCCCGCGCCCTTAAGGTAGGCGATCATCTCGTTCACCAGCAAGTTTGCAACCGTCTGGGCCTCCTTGCCAGCCATACCGGCAGCGGAGGCCTCAAAGAACTCGGCAAACTCCGGGTCACCGGCGATTTGCTCGGCATCGGCCGCCTTAATGCCAAAATCGGCCTCAAAACGGGCGCGCTTGGCATCGGGCAGCTCGGGAATCTCACCTCGGCAGCGATCGATGAACTCGTCGTCCAGATCGAACGGCGCCAAGTCGGGGTCGGGGAACAGACGATAGTCGTCGGCCGTCTCCTTCACACGCATGACCACGGTGCGCTTGCGGCTGGGCTCCCAGTGGCGGGTCTCCTGATAGATAATGCCGCCCTCCTCGAGCACCTCGGCCTGGCGGCAAATCTCGTAGGCAAGGCCGTCGTGCAGGCTCTTAAACGAGTTGAGGTTCTTGAGCTCGGTTTTGGTGCCCAGCTTGGTCTCGCCGCGGCGGCGCAGCGACACATTGCCGTCGCAGCGCATGGAGCCCTTCTCCATGGAGCAGTCCGAAATGCCCAGCGTCACAAAAATGCGACGGAGCTTTTCCATAAACAGGCGAGCCTCCTCAGGCGTACGCAAGTCGGGCTCGGTGACGAGCTCAATCAAAGGCGTGCCGCAGCGGTTGTAGTCGACGAGCGACTCGGCAGCGGCGGTAATGCGGCCCTCGGCACCGCCCACGTGCACCATCTTGGCAGCGTCCTCCTCCATGTGGATGCGCAGGATGCGGATGGGCACCGTGTAGGAACCGTCCTCGCGACGCTCGGGCATCTGCAGGTTGGACGCGTCATAGCTGGCCAGATGGCCGGCGCGCTGGTTGCCCTCGCGCATGGTCGACGTCATGGACGTGGACAGGCCCTCGGCGTTGGCCGAGGCGCTCGCCAGGCTCTGGGCCTCGGCCTCGCCAAACGCGCAATCGGGGCGCTCTGCCGCGCCGCGACCAGTCACGTCCAGGTCCAGGTGACCGTACATGGCAAAGGCGACTGGACCCTGCGTGGTCTGGAAGTTCTTGGCCATATCGGGATAGAAGTAGTGCTTGCGGTAGAACATCGAGTGGCGCTGGATCTCGCAGTTGGTGGCGAGGCCGGCCTTAACGATGCTCTCGATGGCGCGCTTGTTGGGCACCGGCAGGGCGCCGGGCAGGCCCAAGCACACCGGACACACGTTGGCGTTGGGCTCGTCATCGTGGCTGAGCTTGCAGTTGCAGAACATCTTGGTATCGAGTGCGGTGAGCTCGGTATGAATCTCCAGGCCGATCACGGCCTCCCAATCCTGCAGGACCTCGGAAAGCTCCTTCATTACAGCTCGCCTCCCTTCCCGGCAAAATCGGGTGCGACGGAAAGCACGGGCGCACCCGTGGCGGCATCGGCAAAGCCGCGCTCCAGGGCGCGGGCAAACGTGAGCAGCTGACGGTCCTTAAACGCCGGACCCACCAGCTGGGCAGAAACGGGCAGCTGAGTATCCTCGCCCAAGCCCAGGGGCACCGAGATACCACCGTTGCCGCAAATGTTGAGCGAGATGGTGTACAGGTCGGAGAGGTACATCTGCGTGGGGTCGCTGATCTCGCCAAACTTAAAGGCCGTGCGCGGCGAGGCGGGCATGAGGATGGTGTCCACCTTGGCATACGCGGTGTCGTAGTCCTGCGTGATGAGCGTGCGGGCCTTTTGCGCAGCGTAGTAGTACTTGTCGTACACGCCCGAGCTCAGCAGGTAGGCGCCGAGCATCTGACGGCGCTTGGCCTCGGCGCCAAAGCCGTGGGCGCGCGACAGCGAGCTCTGGTCGGACAGGTTGGCGCAGCCCTCCTCCTGATAGCCGTAGCGAATACCGTCGAAGCGGGCCAGGTTGGAGAACGCCTCGGCCGGGCCGATGACGTAGTAGGCGGCGATGGCGGCATCCAGGTGCGGCAGGTCGACCTCGACCAGCTCGGCGCCCTGGTTCTGCAGCTCCTGGGCGGCGCGCTGAACAGCGGCCTTGACCTCGGGCGTCAGGCCCTCGGCCTCCATAAACGCGGGGATGATACCCACGCGCTTACCCTCGATGCTGTCGTTGAGATGCTCGGTAAAATCGACGGCGCAATCCTGGCTGGTGCAGTCGTACGGATCGTGGCCCGCGCCGGTAAGCGCGTTCATGGCCAGCGCGACATCCTCGACCGTGCGGCCGAAGGGGCCCACCTGGTCGAGCGACGAGCCAAAGGCGACCACGCCGTAACGGCTCACGGCGCCATATGTGGGCTTAAAGCCCACCACGCCGCACAGCGACGCCGGCTGGCGAATGGAGCCGCCGGTGTCCGAGCCCAGCGAGAGCGCGACCTCGCCCGCAGCGACGGCGGCAGCGGAGCCGCCCGAGGAGCCGCCGGGCACGCGCTCGGTATCCCAGGGGTTGTTGGTGCGGTGGAACGCCGAGCTCTCGGTGGAGCTGCCAAAGGCAAACTCGTCCATGTTGGCCTTGCCCATGGGCAGGCAGCCGGCATCGAGCATGCGCTGGACGCAGGTGGCGGTGTAGACGCTCTGGTAGTTCTCGAGCATGCGGGAAGCGCAGGTGGTGCGCGTGCCCACAAGGTTCATGTTGTCCTTGATGGCCAGCGGCACGCCCGCAAGCGGGGGCAGCGGCTTGCCTGCGGCACGATCGGCATCCACGCGCGCGGCGGCCTCGAGCGCAAGCTCGGGCGCCACCTGCAGGAATGCCTGGACCCCGCCCTCGCGCGCCTCGATGGCGGCAAGGGAGGCCTGGGCCACCTCGGTAGCGGTAAAGTCGCCAGCGGCAACGCCCGCGGCAATCTGGACAGCGGTAAGGGAATCGAAGCTCTGCGCCATTACTCGCTCTCCCCCTCTCCCAAAATGGACGGCACGCGGAAGTAGCGGTCGCGCGCGCTGCCGGCGTTTTCGAGCGCGACGTCGAGCGGCAGGTCGCGCTCGGGCTCGCGCAGGTCATCGCCCATCACGTTGGACAGGCTTCCGATGGGATGGAACGTGGGCTCCACGTCGGGCAAGTCATATTGCAAGACGGGCTCGAGCATCTGGACGGCATCGTTCATGTAGGACGTCATCTGGGCGAGCTCATCATCGGTCAGTGCGATCTTTGCGTACTCGGCGATACCGCGCACGTCTTTCTCGCTGAGTGCCATAGGCGCTCCCTTCCGCATAACAGTTAAACCGCTCTAGTATACAAGGCAACGCCGGCTTGGAGCAGGCGCTTTACCCAAATGCAGCGAAAACGTAACGAGGGCGGCGGTTGGCAGGCGGCAGGCTGGCGGTTCTGCAGCGAAACCGAACCGTCCATAGCAAAAACCGCCACAAAGGTGCCTGTGAACTGCCCCCTTTGTGGCGGCCAGATCCGCAGGATGGCATGACCCGGGGCGCAAACCATCACAACATTCGACGTTATTCGGCAAAATCGCGATTTTCATCGAATGTTGTGATGGTTTTTACTGCTTTGCGGCACGATCCAAATGCCGGCGTCCAAACAGCAGCAGTGCCGCGGGAACCGCCGTCACGACCATACCCGCCCCGATGAGCGTCTGCTGCACGCCAAACGTCGCCGCCAGCCACGGGGCAATCGCCAGCGGCGCCACGCCGGCGAACATGTTGCCAAAGCCCATGACCGAGTTGACGCGGCCGAGCTGTTCGAGCGGGGCCGTCGTTTGCACGATCGTGTTGTGGAGCGGGTTGACGATGCCCCAGGCCACGCCCAGGGCAATCTGGCCGACAAGGGCTACGCCCACGTACGGTGTCCCCACATAGAGCAAACTTCCCAGGCCCACGGACAGAAGCGCCACAAGCAGCGTCTTAAGGTTGACCAGGTGCGGCGGCAAGCGGAGCGCGACCACGGCGCCCAGCACCGCGCCCACGCCGCAGGCGGACGAGAGCCAGCCCATCCACTCGACACCGACATGCAGAACATCACGGTAGAAGAATGACTCCAGTGGATCGAAGGCGCCATAGCCAAAGTTCGAAAGGAAAATAATGCAGAACAGTAGGGCGAGGACGCTGTTGGTAAAGACTGTCTTGATGCTGGTCACGAAAGTGGCGCGGGTGGATTTATTGGAGTCGGAGCTTTGAATGGCAGTACTTGCCGTTGTGCTGCTATCCGCGGGAGCACTTTCGCGCGCGGCGACGCGACCTGCTTGCGGCCTAAAGCCCCAACCGGCGACGAGCGCCAGTACGGTAAAGATCATCATGAGCAAAAACACCGCGTGTGACGATGCAGCCGCCGCGACAAAGCCGCCCAGTGTGGGGCCGACGATAATGCTCACGTTGGAGAGCATGGCGATGGCGGAGTTGATGTCTTTGAGCTCGACGGGGTCGTCGGTGAGATACGCCGGATAGGACGTGGCGACGGGCTGGGCGAATCCTATCACAAAGCCCAGGAGCACCGCGCCGGCAAGGACTGTTCCGGTCGCGCTGCCAAAGGCGATAATCGCCGCGCCGGTTGCCAACGTGCCGAAGATACTCGCCCGGAAATGCCGGCACGGACCCCAAGCGTCAAGCGCCGCTCCACCCGCAAAGGATCCCAGCATCACGAAGACGTTCATAAACAAGACGGCCAGCGATGTCGCAACGACCGAAGCGCCGTCCGCATAGGTGGGTGTTCCGATGACGCCGATGAAGTAGCTGGTCTGAAAGCCGGTATATATGAGGAAGCGCATTGCCACCAGGTGCTTAGCCTGCGCGGACAGCGAAGGGTGAGGTTTTGAGAGAAGAGATACGAGCACGGAGACTCCTCGTTTCATACGAATACGGGCGGTGGACATTCGTCGCCGTCTGTCAAATCAATCTATCCGCATGAAACATTAAGGACGCATCAGGACCCTTCTCTCCGTTTTTCGCCCGTCATGAACTACTTGGTAGATTGTAAGGCATGTCACAAAAATCTACCAAAGCAAAAACCACCACAAAGGTGCCTGGCCCCTTTGTGGTGGAAATGACGTTTGCCCAGATAGAACCTGCCAAAATAAACCTGTCCCTTTTTGGCAGGTTCAGCGCCAAGCCTTAAAGGTGGTCTTGGATAAGGTCGCAGATGGCGCGGGCGTCGTTGATGTTGATGGCCCGGGTCGCAAAGCCTGCGTCGAAGGCCTGACGTGCCAGGGCTTCGTTGCAGGCAAGGGCCAGCGTGCGGCCGTCGACCAGGTCGAGCGAGCTCTTGCCGCGCAGGCGGTCGACACCGGAGCGCGCGACCACGATGTTGTCGAAATCCTCGGTCTTGTAGCCCTCGATGATCACCACGTCGACATCGTTGTAACGCGACAGCAGCTCGCGCGCGGGCATCTCGTCCTCCTCGCGCGTGTCGGCGTACTCCGCCCAGCGCGTGGCGCAGATGAGGCCCACGTGCTTGGATCCGGCCTGGTGATGGCGCCAGGTATCCTTAGCGGGCACGTCGATATCAAAGCCGTGGTGCCCGTGATGCTTGAGCGATCCCACGCGCAGGCCGCGACGGGTGAGCTCGGCAATGACCTTCTCGACGAGCGTGGTCTTGCCCGAGTTCTGGTAGCCGATAAACGCGATCGCGGGGACGGCCGGTGTCGGAGCTGCGGGCGCGACGGCGACGGGTGCGCTCGCGGGTGCGGCACCGTCAGTGGCCACGGCCTCAACAGCAGCGGCCTGACGCTCTGCGCGGTCCCACACGCCCGAGCGGCCGCCCTCCTTGTGCAACAGGCGCACGTCGACGATCTCCATACCGCGATCAACCGCCTTGCACATGTCATAGATCGTTAGACACGCAGCACTCGCGCCGGTCAGGGCCTCCATCTCGATACCCGTCTTGCCCGTCACGCCGGCCGTAACCAGTACGTGAAAGCCAACCTGCCCGTCCGCGCGCGCCGGTGCCCAGCCCTCGGGCATATCCTCGGCCGGCGTCCCCGCCGGAGCGATGGGCGCAATGTCGCACTTGCTCTTGGTAATGAGCAACGGATGGCACATGGGAATGATGTCGCTCGTGCGTTTGATGGCCATGATGCCCGCCACGCGCGCGCAGGCAAGCACGTCGCCCTTTTTGGCGCGGTCCTGCAGCACCATGGCCTGTGTCTCGGGATGCATGAGGATGGTGCCCTCGGCGATGGCGATGCGATGGGTCTCGGCCTTGTCGGACACATCGACCATGCGCACCTCGCCCTTGGCATCCACGTGCGTCAGCTCGTCGCGGCGGGCGTCACGGGCGGGTTCGGTGGCCGCGCTGGAAGTCGGCTGCGCAGACGCGTCGGCATTGCCAGCATTCGCCGCTGCCGTGACTTTGTGGGCAGACATCGCGGCCCTGCGAGCGGCCTTGGTGGCGTCGGCGTACCTGCTCTTGGCCATATGATCATCCTCCGATTTGGGACATAAATCGTTGCGTGCCCTCAATTATCGCGTGTTCCTGCGGTTTGTGGGCCACGGCATCGCGCCAAATCGAAAGTACCTGCATATCATCACCACGGCGCAGGTCGTCGCGCACCGAATACTCGGCATCGCTAAACAGGCATGGACGCACGTTGCCATCGGCCGTCAGGCGCAGACGGTTGCAATTCGCACAAAAATGGTTGGACATGGCGCTAATAAAGCCAACCGTTCCCGCCGCGCCCGGAAAGCGCCAATAGCGCGCAGGGCCCGCGCCGGCAGGAGCGTCGTTGATGTCGAGCGGCTCGAGCTCGCCCAGTCCCCTCGCGGTGGCCCTGGCATTGATGCGCGCCCGCAGCTCGTCACTCGGCACGGTATCGCTCGCGTCCCACAGCTCGGGATTGAGCGCGGGCGCATGCGGGTCCACAGCGCAATGCGAGCTCGTGCGCTCGTCGCCGATGGGCATATATTCGATAAAGCGCAGGTGGATGGGACGGTCGAGCGTGAGCCGCGCGAGGGCCGCCACATCCTGGTTGAGCCGGCGCACAACAACGCAGTTGACCTTAACGGGCTCAAAGCCCCAAGCCAGCGCCGCGTCGATGCCGGCCATGGTCTGCTCGAGCCGACCCAGGCGCGTGATCTTTCCAAAGAGCGTAGGGTCGAGCGTGTCGAGCGAGATGTTGACGCGGTTAAGCCCGGCATCTTTGAGCTGCGGCGCCAGCTTGGGCAGCAGGGCGCCGTTGGTGGTGAGCGAGATGTCCTCGATCTGAGGGATCGCGCGGATGTCGCGAATAAGCGGAATAATACGGCGGCTGACCAGCG
Source organism: Collinsella sp. LCP21S3_D3 (assembly GCF_052118305.1). Taxonomy (NCBI): domain Bacteria; kingdom Bacillati; phylum Actinomycetota; class Coriobacteriia; order Coriobacteriales; family Coriobacteriaceae; genus Collinsella; species Collinsella sp. LCP21S3_D3. The sequence continues at coordinate 23,158 of NZ_JBQKHK010000015.1, read as the reverse complement.
GCTCGCCGCCCGTCAGGCGCACGCGGCGAATGCCCTCCCCCGCCACCAAGCGCACAAAGCGGGCGATTTCCTCGGCGCTGAGTAACTCGTCGTGTGCACGGGGCGCCACGCCATCGGCTGGCATGCAATAGATGCAGCGGAAATTGCACTTGTCGGTAACGGCAATGCGCAGGTAGATGATATCGCGGCCAAAACCGTCATGCTGCACGTGCCCGTCCACGCAGCCCTCCCCTCACGCGGCGTTTTATTCTTCGAAAAACATAATACCCCACGAGAGAATCATGCCGACACCCGTACGACAGGACAGGTCGCTTTGAGCAAAACGGACTTCCCAAGCCCATCCTCAACACACAAACCTTGACTCTACAATCGTTGTAGGGTTTTCACTACACTGGTACGGAAACAGACCCAGCCAGAAAGCCCCACCTATGGAACACGACCTCACACGCGGCAATGTCCTTAAGACCATCGCGGTCTTTGCCCTGCCCTATATGCTCTCGTACTTTTTGCAGATGCTCTACGGCATGGCCGACCTGTACATGATGGGGCAGTTTAGCGGTGCCGCCGGCATCACCGCCGTGGGCAATGGCGCACAGACGCTCTATATCATTACCGTGACGCTCGTGGGTCTGGCCATGGGAACGACGGTTATCGTCGGCCACGCCGTGGGCTCGCGCCGCTTCGATCGCGCCGAGACCGTCATCGGCAACACCATCACGCTGTTTATGGGTGTCTCGGTAGTGCTGGCAGCCATCCTGCTCGCACTGTGCCCGCAGATCGTGGCACTTATTGGCACGCCAGCCGAGGCAGTCGAAGGAACCGCCGCCTACCTGCGCATCTGCTTTGTCGGCATTCCGTTTATCGCCGCATACAACATCCTCTCGGCCATCTTTCGCGGGCTGGGCGATTCGCGCTCGCCCATGTACGTGATCGGCGTGGCGTGCATCATCAACATCGCGCTCGATTTTCTGTTTATCGGCCACTTGGGGCTCGGCCCCGTGGGTGCGGCACTCGGCACGGTAACCGCCCAGACGGCAAGCGTTGCCCTCGCGCTCGTGTGGCTTAAGAGCCGCCGTACGAACATCCACGTTAAGCGTAGCGACCTGCGTCCCCAGCCCGAGGTGCTCGGCAGCATCCTTAAGATCGGCGTGCCCGTGGCCGTGCAGGACGGCTGCATCCAGGTGGCGTTTATGTTTATCACCGTCATCGCCAACCATCGCGGCCTGGTCGACGCCGCCGCCGTGGGCCTGGTCGAAAAGATGATCAGCTTTTTGTTCATTGTTCCGAGCTCCATGGGTGCCACCGTCAGTGCACTCACGGCGCAAAACGCCGGCGCGGGCAAGGGCGACCGCGCGCGTCAGGTGCTCAAAGACGCCATGACCATCTCGGTGGTGTACGGCTGCCTGATCACGGTGCTGATGTGGCTGGTGGCGCCGGCGTTTATTGGCTTTTTTGCCAAGGACGCTGCAGTAGTCGCTGCCGGCACCGGCTATATGCGCAGCTATATTTTCGACGCAATCTTTGCCGGTATCCACATTTGCTTTAGCGGCTTTTTCGCTGCATATGGCAAGAGCTACATCGGCTTTGCGCACAACGTGCTGGCCGTGGCACTCATTCGCGTGCCGGGCGCTTGGCTGCTGTCGAACGCCTATTCCGACACGCTGTTTCCCATGGGCATCGCCTCGCCGTGCGGATCGATTCTGTCGGCAGTCATCTGTGTTGTCGCGTTTACCGTGCTCAACCGGCGCGGGTCTTTTGACAAGTTAGCAGCGTAGCGGGGCAACGCGAAATCGCCCTCATTGACGACATCATCAGCGACGACCCCGCGACCTACGTGACGCAGATCACGGTGCCGGTTTCCCCAACAAAGTAAGAACCGCCCGGAAGGCATCGCGCTTTCGGGCGGTTCTTCAATTTGACTATTGATACCTTAAGCCTGAGGCACCTCGCCGGTAGCCAAGATCTGCTCGAGTGCGTCCTCATCCAGCACGGGTACGCCCAGCTGCTCGGCCTTGGTAAGCTTGGAACCCGCTTTGGGACCGGCAACCAGATAGCTCGTCTTCTTTGATACGCTGCCCGAAACCTTGGCGCCGAGCACCTTGAGCGCCGCGCCCGCCTCGTCGCGCGTGCGGTTGACGAGCGTGCCTGTCAGCACGAAGGTCAGACCCGCGAGTGGCTGTGCGTCGGCGAGCTCGCCTGCCACGCCAGCGTCGGCTGCGGCTTGCGCGTGCGCGGCGCCCAAATCGACCTCGAGCGACAGGCCCGCCTGGCGCAGACGTTCCAGGACGGCAAGGTTCTCGGGCACGGCCAGGAACTGCTTGACGCTCGCCGCAATCTTGGGGCCGATACCCTCGCACTCGGCGATGTCCTCTTCACTCGCCAAGATAAGCTTGTCAATCGACAGGAATCGCTCGGCGATGACCTCGCCCACGCTCTTGCCCACGTGACGGATGCCCAGGGCAAACAGCACGCGACCGAGCGGCTGACTCTTGGACTTGTTGAGCTCGGCGATGATTTTCTCGGCCGTCTTGAGGCCTACCGGAATGGGATCGCCCTTCTTAACGCCCTTTTTGCTGTTGGAGCTGGCATAGGTGCGCCCCGTGTCCAGGCCGGCGATGTCGTCGACCGTGAGCTGGTAGAAGTCTGCGACGTCGTGAATCAGCCCGGCGGCGATCATCTTGTCGACGATCTCGTCGCCTAGGCCATCGACGTCCATGCAGCCGCGGCTCACCCAGTGGAGCAGGCGCTCCTTGAGCTGTGCGGGACAGTCGATGGACACGCAGCGGTAAGCCACCTCGCCATCCTCGTGGACCACGGGGCTACCGCACACGGGGCAGACCTCGGGCATGTGCCAGTCGACCGAATCGGCCGGACGCTTGTCGAGCACCGGGCCCACGATCTCCGGGATCACGTCACCCGCCTTGTGCACGATGATGGTATCGCCCTCGCGCACGTTTTTGCGACGGATCTCGTCGATATTGTGCAGCGTGGCGCGCGCGATGGTGGAGCCGGCAACCGTCACCGGGTCGAACTCGGCGACCGGCGTGAGCACACCGGTGCGGCCCACTTGGATGCGAATTTCGCGCAGGATGGTCTGCTTTTCCTCGGGCGGAAACTTAAAGGCAATGGCCCAGCGTGGTGCGCGAGCGGTAAAGCCCAGGTCGAGCTGCTGCTGGAAGCTGTCAACCTTTACGACCACGCCGTCGATGTCGTAATCCAGGTCACCGCGGTGCTCGAGCGCCTGGGCACAAAACTCGTGGACCTCGGCCGGCGTGGCACAACGAGCCACGTTGGGGTTGACGCTAAAGCCGGCGCTACGCAACCAGTCCAGAAACTCGCGCTGGCTGTGGACGTGCAGCGGGTCGGTATCGGCGATGGCATAGATAAAGGTGGCCAGGTCGCGGCGCGCCGTGACCTTGGGATCCTTCTGGCGCAAGGATCCGGCAGCGGCGTTGCGCGGGTTGGCGAAGGGGTCGCGGCCCTCGGCATCGGCCTCTTCATTCAGGCGGACAAAGCTGCCCTTGGGCATATAGACCTCGCCGCGTACCTCGATGGTGCGCTCGCGGTCGACGCCCATATGAGCGAGCGCCGGCTCGGATAGGTGCATGGGCACATCCTTGATAGTGCGCACGTTGAGCGATACGTCCTCGCCCGTGGTGCCGTCTCCGCGCGTGGCGGCGCGCACAAAGGTGCCGTTTTGATAGGTAAGCGCGACGCCCAGACCGTCGATCTTAAGCTCACAGGTATAGGTGACGCTACCGGCGCCGAGCGCATCCTCGGTGCGCTGGAGCCAAGCGTCGAGCTCGTCCAGATCCATGGCATCGTCCATGGAATACATGCGCGCCATGTGCTTGACCGGCGTAAACTGCTCGCTCACGTAGCCGCCCACGCGCTGGGTATAGCTGTCGGGCGTCACCAGGTCAGGGTAGGTAGCCTCGATTTCCTGCAGCTCAACGAGCATTTTGTCGAAGGCGACGTCCGTGATCTCGGGCGCATCGAGCATGTAGTAGCGGTAGGCGTGGTAATCGAGCTCGTGGCGCAACTCAGCCGCGCGCGCTGCCGCCTGGGCACGGATATCGGCCGGCGCGGCGGTATCCGTGCTCGCTGGCGTTTCGGTATCGATGTCCACGCCGTCACCAAACAGGCTCGATTGCTCCATAGCGGCACTCCTTCGCTCGATTTCAAACGGATACAAGAGTACCACCGGTCGCGACGGGGCCGAATAGCGGTCTCAAACCGCACCGAATTGGCAGCGACCGGACCGGGGTTGGACAGTTAGTTCAGATTTGTATAATTACGTGCGCCGAATCGAGCTGAAATACCGTCTTTTCGCCCCAATCAATCGTTCTGGACGGCGAATTAGGTTTGCTTCCGTCTTCGAGACACCCATCTCGGCCCGTCTTTCATTTCAAAACCGCTCAAAACACGCCTCAGACCGCACCCGTTTTATACAAATCTGAACTAACTGTCCAAGCCCTTCCGAACCATGCCCTTGCCATTTCTAAATGATCCGTTTTCCTCCGTCCCCAACGGATCAATAAGAGAAGAGGGGCTGTCCCGCGCTGGCGGAACAGCCCCTCTGGCTTCGATATGTGCGATACAGCTCGTTAGAAACCCTGACCGTAGCCTTGCCCCTGACCCTGTTGGCCCAGCAGTTCTTCCAGGTACTGGCGCAGTTGCTCGTCGGTAATGCCGCCGTTGCCGGTGTCGGTCGCGCTGTCGTTCTGCTGCTGGTTCTGCAGCTCCTCGTCGGAGCCCAGCTCGACCGTGACCTTCTTCTCTTCCTTGCCGCGCACGAGCGTGATCTCGACCTTCTCGCCCACCTCGTGGCTGCGCAGCGCGATAATCAGGCCATCGGCGCTCGTAATCTCATCGTCACCCAGCTTGGTGATGACATCGCCCTCTTGGATGCCAGCCTTGGCGGCAGGACCGTCCTCGACGACACTTGCCACATACGCGCCGCTATCGGTGCCGAGATTGTTAGTGCGGGCGTTGAGCGCGTTGACGCTCGAAAGCGTGGCGCCCAGGTACGGATGAACCGGCGTCTTGCCGTCGATGATCTGGTCGGCGATGTTCTTGGCATAGTTGACCGGAATGGCAAAGCCCACGCCCGAGCTGGAGCCCGAGTAGCTCTCGATAAGAGAGTTAATACCCACGAGTTCGCCATTGTCGTTAACGAGCGCGCCGCCGGAGTTGCCCGGGTTGATGGCGGCATCGGTCTGGATCATGTTGGCGTAGATGGTGTTGCCGCTGGTAGAACTCATGGCCGTGGAGCGATACAGCGCCGACACAATGCCCGTGGAGACAGATTGCTCGTTGCCGAACGGCGAGCCGATCGCCATGACCCACTCGCCCACGTTAAGCTTGGAGGAATCACCAATCTCGATCGGCGTGAGCTTGGAGGCGTCAGCATCCTTGAGCTTGATGACGGCCAGGTCGCTCGAGGCGTCGTTGCCCACGAACTCGGCCTCGTAGGTGGTACCGTCGTCCATGGTAACCACGTACTGGTCATAGCCATCGACCACATGGTTGTTGGTGAGGATGTGGCCCTCGGTATCGAGCACCACGCCCGAACCGACGCTGCCCGAACCATCCGACTCGTCGGCAGACTGCGAAAACGAGCCATTCTGGCTACCGCTCGAAGTGGCGGTGATGGAAACGACGGAGGGCAGGGCCTTGGCAGAAACGGCCTCGGCAAGCGTGGTGTCCTCGGAGTCGATCGTAATCTTTTGCGTCGATGAACCCGAAGCACCCGCCGTCACGACATTCTTTCCGCCGCCAATGTTGAGCGTGCCACTCATAATGAGCGCGATGACCAGCAGGGCGCCGCAGGCGCAGCCGGCGAGCGCCGTAATAAAGATCGGTAGCTTTTTGGTCTTGGTCTTGACCACCGTGTGCTTGGTTACAACCTGCTGACCGCCCAGCGGCTGGCCGGTCTGTGTGTCGTAGGCCTGCACGTAGGGAATGTTGCCGTCGGCAGGCGTCGACTCCACCTGCACGCGCGGCTGCTGCTGGGTCTCGCCAGCGTTGCCCGCATCCTGGGGACGCTGGGAATCGTTCTCGCTCATAGCTGCGATCCTTTCGTCTAATAACCAAAGGCCCGCCAAACATGTGGCGGGCCATCATTGTTCACGTTGAGTTGTACCCCAATATGCGGGCGAACGTGTATGAGAACGCAATCTTTAAGGAATGCTTAAGTTCTGCTGCAAACTCGAAAGGGATCCACGCATGCGGCAAAACCACCACGAAGGCACCTGCCCCCTTTGCGGTGAAAAGCTAGTCCTTAAACAGATAGCCCACGCCACGGACGGTGGTGATATGTGCCGCAATCTGCGGGCCCACCTTGGAGCGGATGCGTCGAATGTGCACGTCGACGGTGCGCGTGCCGCCGCAGTACTCAAAACCCCACACGCGGTGCAGCAGCACCTCGCGGCTGTAGGCGCGGTTGGGGTGCGTCGCCAAAAAGCTCAGCAGCGAGTACTCCATCAGCGTCAGGTCGATGGGCTCGTTATCGAGTGTCACCTGGTAGGTAGCCAGGTTAATCTCGAGGTTATCGATGTTGAGCACATCGTCGGCGGCGACGGTCTCCTCCTCGCCCATCAGGCGCTGCGCACGAGCCTTAAGCTCGTTGGGTGTCGCCGTGGGGCATACAAAGTCGGCATGCGCGTGATTGGGCAGGCGCAGGGTGCCGAGCGCCTCGTCGTCGACGATCACCAGCATGGGAACGCCGCCGCGGTCGTCAAGCCACTTGGCAATCTGATCGATGCGGTCGCTGCGGATGCCATCGGAATCGAGGATCAGCAGGTCAAAGTCGTGCGCCGCAGTCGGCGAATCGGGGGTTGCCAGGCTCACCTCGACACCCAGGGTGGTCGTCAAGCTGCGGGCAAACTCGTGGAAGCGCGTCGTGCGCGCCATGAACAGGGCACTCTTTTCGGACATATCGGCCTCCAAGTAAATGAGCTCAATCGTACTGGAACGAACCAGCGCGATTAGGAGTTCGCCAGATAATGCTTGATCTCCCACTCGGTAATCGTGGACTCAAACTTATGCCATTCGTCGCGCTTCTTTTTGAGGAAGAAGCTGTGGATGTGCTCGCCGAGGGCATCCTTCATAAACTGCGAGTCCTCAAACACGTCGAGCGCCTCTTTGAGCGAGCGCGGCAACGGCGTATAGCCGGCCTCGACCATCTGACGGTCGGTAAGCTTGAGCGTCTCGGCCGTTGCCTCGGGTGGGAGTTCCAGCTTGCGCTCGATGCCGTCCAGACCAGCCGCCAGCGTGACGGCGTTGACCAGGTACGGATTGGCCATGGGATCGGGGCTGCGAAGCTCGATGCGCGTGGACAGCTGCTTGCCGGGCTTGTAGACCGGGATGCGGACCATGCTCGCGCGGTTGCGCAGGCCCCACGTAGCGTACTGTGGCACGGAGTCGCCGCCCGTGGTGATGCGCTTGTACGAGTTGACCGTGGGGTTGGTGATGGCGCTGATCTCGCGCGCGTGTGCCAGAATGCCGGCCATATAATGCTTGGCGATATCGGAGAGGTGGTACTTCTCGTCGTCCTCGCCCCAAAAGACGTTGTTGCCGTCGTGGTCGAACAGCGACTGATGCAAAAACATGGCGCTGCCGTCCTCGCCCGCCAGCGGCTTGGGCATAAAGGAGGCGTGGCAACCGCTCTCGTAGGCCTGCTGCTTAATGATGAGTTTGGCCGTGGTGATGGCGTCGGACATGCTCAGGGCCTCGGCGTGACGCAAGCTCATGCCGTGCTGCGAGCGGCCGGCGGCGTGGAAGGTGTACTCCACGGGCACGGACATCTTCTCGAGCGTGAGCACCGTATTGCGGCGCAGGTCGCGAGCGGCATCGCTCACCGAAAGGTCGAAGTAGCCCACGTTGTCGAGCGGCTCGGGGGTGTGCTCGTCGGGGAAGTAGTAATACTCCAGCTCGGCACCCACGTTGAGCAGGTAGCCGGCCTTCTCTGCCTTATAGAACATGCGGCGCAGGGCGTCGCGCGGGTCGCCGGCAAACGGCTTGCGATCGGGAGTGCACACATCGCAGAACACGCGGGCGACGCCGTTATGGCTCGGGCGCCACGGCAGGATCTGGAAGGTCGAGGCGTCAGGGAACGCGAGCATGTCGGCTTCCTCGGGCGTGGCAAAGCCCTCGATGGCGGAGCCGTCAAAGCCAATACCCTCCTCAAAAGCGACCTCGAGGTCTTCGGGGCTAATGGCAAAGTTCTTGAGGCGGCCGAGAATGTCGACAAACCACAGACGCACAAAGCGGATGTCACGCTGCTCTACGGAACGGAGTACGTAATCGATGTTCTGCTGGTTCATGTCGCTCCCCTTTCTTTCGGGCGGGTTTCGACTGGTCTATATCGCAGATACTATCGCAGAAAAATGTTTCCGCAGGGTTAAAGCGTATCAAGCGCCCAAAAAACGTGCGCGAACAGGCAGTTACGAACGAGCGGCTAGCGCGAGGTCGAAGCGCGGTGTTCGATGTGGCCGGGAACCTCGATGCGTTTAGGCGCCAGCTTTGCGGCATCGCCCACGGTGGTGGTAACAACGTCGATACGCTCGGAGAGGCGATCGACCACGCGCTCGGCGATGGTGAGGGTGTCCTGCGCGGCCGTGGTAACTCCACCAAAGAGCACATGGTTCCAGGGATAGTCGTCAAACGTCGCGATCTTGAGCCCCGCCGGCAGCGAGGGGCCAAGCTGCGCCAGCGCCTCGGTCAGGCGCAGGAAAACCAGGCCGTTGACGGCAATGAGGCCGAGATCTTTTCCTGCATAGCCACGGATGGTCTTGTCCAGGCGGCCGACGCCCGTGGCGCCGCCATCGGCCAGGGTGACGACCTCGCCGGAAAGGCCGCGGCGCGAAAGCTCGTCGGTAAAGGCCTCGGCGCGCTCGCGACGGACGGAGCTTTCGTCGCTTGCTTCGGTGAGCAGGCACAGGCACTCGCTGCCAGCGGCGGTCAAGGCGTCTACCAAGCCGGCGACCAGCTCACGGTTGTTAGATGTCACCAGATCGACACCGCCGTCGGCAACGTCGCGGTCGAGCAGCACAACGGGCAGGCGTCCCGCTGCCGCGACGATCGCCTCGTCGTTACCACCGCAGGTATTGACGACCAGGCCGTCCACGCCAGCGTCGATAAGCCTGGTGAGCGACTCGGCCTCCTTGGCGGGATCGTTGCCGCTAATGGCTGTCATGAGCGAGCAGCCGCGCGCGGCGGCGCTGGCGGAAAGGCCCTCGAGCATGGCGTTGGAGAACGGGTTGGCGATGTCGGCCAAGATCACGCCGATGAGGTTGGTACGCGAGCTGCGCAGATTGCGCGCGGCGGCACGTGGGCGATAGCCGGTGCGCTCGATAACCTCCGCAATGCGAGCACGGGTTTCCTCGGTCATTTGCCCGGGGCGGTTATTGAGATAGCGCGAGACCGTGGCCGGGCTCACACCCGCCTCGACGGCAATGTCCTTGATTCTCATCTGCGCCATAGCGCACCCCGTTTCCCCATTGTCGGCAGTCTGAGCCATTTTAGGCATTTTTTAAAATTCTCGGTTGCAAAACGCTGTAGGTGAGCAGCATCGTTTTTGCGTCTCGAGCAGATGCGATAATGGGCTAGATAGCCGAGTCTTTGGACAGCTCAAAATAATCGGGATGTAAGGCGATAACCGGACCTTGCTCTTCGGGCATCAGGTGCAGGTGTGTCTCGGCCAGATAGCTCGCCGCGTCGGTATCGCCCCTCTTAATGGCCTCGAGAATCCGGCGATGCTGCCGACGAATCGGCTCCCAATCTAGATCCTGCGACACCATACGCAACCAGTTGTATCGCTCAAAATGCGTATTGACGCTCTTCATCCAATCCCACAACATGTGACGGCCGGCAATCTCAAAACACGTCTCATGGAACAGGTTGTCCAGGTCAAAGAAACGACGCGTTTCGCCATGGTCGAGCGACTCGGACTCGGCAAGAATCTGATCGAGCCGATGCTTTTGCTCGGGTGTGGCGACCGAGCAGCATTTAATGAGTACGCTTCGCTCGAGTTTCTCGCGCAAGAAACAGGCGTTCTCGGCGCGCTCCATGCTGATCTTAGAGACGTAGGTACCGCTTTTGGGACGCGTTTCCACCAGCTCCTGCTCACGCAGGCGCACAAAGGACTCGCGAATGGGCGTACGCCCGATTCCCGTCTCCTTTTCCAGACCAATCGCCGAAAGGCGCGTGCCGGGCTTGAGCTCGGCATAGATGATCTTGGAGCGCAGTGCATTGTATGCCTGATCTTGCAAGCTTTGATTATGCTGGTGCTGTTCCATAAAGCCCTCGGATAAACCCTCGGTTAGTCGAATACCACCATGCAATACTATCGCATCGACACGCCCCAGCTCCCAATCAGTCTTTTTGGGACGGGGCTCTTTTAGCTACCCTAGCCCGCAGATCGGCCCCTTGCCACAAAAGTGGCCCATTTACTACGTTAACACGGATAGCCTCGGCCATACCAAAAACCGTGAAAACAAAACCGCAGGTAGGCAGCTTGTCGATTTTCGAAAAAGCCGACTATGGTTGACCCCTGCGGCTTAAACGTAGTCGATAGGCCCTTTTCGTGGCGCAGCACTACTGCACCCCAAATTGGCACCCCGAGCCTGTTATAAGTTGCTGCGAAATACGGACGGTTGATAATCAGGGCGCGCTATGCGGGTTGCAATAGCTCGAACGTCCCACGTCCGATGCACCAAAGCGTTTGCGACAGCTTCGCGAAACGCCTCGAGAGGAATTCGATCGGTTTGGACGCGCTCCATCCCTTCGATACGCTCATAACGGTAGTAGCGTGCAAACATAGCCACCGCCCTGTCCACCTGCTCAATTGCGGATATATTTGTCGCCGCCTCGCGATCCAAGTATTACATCCTCGGTATCACCAAAACGGACGCAGTCGATGCCCGGAAAATCATTCTTATCCGCCAAAATCGCCGCAGCGTTGGTATAGCCATCTTTGCCGAGCAAGCGAAGCGTGCGCATAATATCCGGCGTTAGCTCAGAAATGCCGAGATGTTCAACACACTTATGCTCGAGCGTGTGAAAACTCAAGTCCTGGCGAGCCGACGTGAGCGCGTCGAACGTTACGTTGCTGCCTTCGAGCGTCAGCCTGCCATACTCAAACCGGTCGACCTCCACCGTTGCCGAATCGTTTTGCCTGTAGGCCTTCAAGATATAAGACGAAAACCGTTTGCGTACTGATTTATCCGAGACGCAAACGGTTTTCGTCTTGATTTGCGTACGGAATTAAGACGCATAATTTCGCTTTCGTATGGCTCAATCGATCACGATACGATGTATCTGCACCTGGCCTACAACCGCAACATGATTGTGGAAGGCACACAGACAAAAGGCATTTAAGGCTCGGCAATGATCTTTCTATGATAAAACGCAAGCGGCGGCCGCCCAAACACGGGACGGCCGCCGCTTGCGTTTTATCAAATGGTGCAATGGGGTCAGGTTCACATGCACCAACTTGGTGCAAAGTAACCTGTCCCCATACGCCAAGGGGTTGACTAGAGCTCGCAGGCGACCTTGTAGCCATCGCCGATGGCGTCGCGAATGTTGCCGCACTTGTTGGCATCGCCCAGCACGTGAGTGGTAACGCCGGCTGCAGCCAGGTCGTCGGCCAGCTTGGTATTGGGACGATAGCCCATAGCAAGCACCAGCGTATCGGCACCGGCGATGGTGTGGATCTCGCCGTCCTTCTCGTAGCTGATAGTATCCTCGGTAATCTCGGTCACCTTGGCCTCGGTCAGCACGTGAACGCCCTTTGAGAGCATGCGCGTGATGAGCACCGCGCGACCGGCACCACCCTCGTTGGCGGCGAGCGTCTTGGTCATCTCGATGACGGTGACGTCGCGGTTGGCCGGCGACAGGTCGTTGACCAACGGGGCCAGGTAATCGGCCGTCTCGCAGCCAACGGTGCCGCCACCCACGATGACGATCTTCTTGCCCGGGAAAGCCTTGCCGCCCAACAGGTCGTCAGCCGTCATAACCTGCTTAAAGCCCTGCATGAAGGCCGGGGCGATAGGCTCGGCGCCATAGGCCAGGACGACCTCGTAGTCGGCGTAGTCACGCTGAATGTCCTCGGCAGTAAGCTCGGTGCCAAAGACGCACTTTACGCCGGCCTCGGCCAGGCGACGGTACTGATACTTGATCACGCGGGTGAGTTCCTGCTTTGCCGGCGGAACGGCTGCGATGCGCATCTCTCCGCCCGGCTCGTCCTGCTTATCCACGAGCACCACGTTATGACCGCGTTTGGCGGCAATGTAGGCTGCCTCCATACCCGCGGGACCGGCGCCCACAACCAGTACGTTCTTGGCCTCGGCGGCAGGCTCGTAGCCAGCCTCGTCGCGCTCCACGTCCGGGTTGACGGTGCAGGAGATGCGCTTGCCAAACATAATGCCGTTCAGGCAACGCAGGCAACCGATGCAGGGACGGATCTCGTCGGCGTTGCCAGCGGCTGCCTTGTTGCAGAACTCGGCATCGCACAGATTGGCGCGGCCCATCATACAGATGTCGGCCGCGCCGTCCTCGATCAGCTCCTCGGCGATCCAGGCCTCGTTAATGCGTCCGACGGTGGCGACGGGAATGTTGACGTGCTTTTTGATCTCGCGCGAGCAGGCGGCGTGCGAGGCCTGCTGCGTGCCGGCGGCGGGAATCGCGGAGCCGCGCTTGATGGTGGTGCCGCCCGACACGTGAATCATGTCGACGCCGGCCTTTTCCAAGCGACGCGAGACGTAGATCATGTCGTTGAGGGTCAGGCCGCCATCGGTGTACTCATCGCCCGAGATGCGGACGTCGATGATAAAGTCCTTGCCGCAGCGCTCGCGAATCTCGGCGATGACCTCGAGCAAGAAGCGCATACGGGCGTCGAGCGAGCCGCCGTACTCGTCGGTACGCTTGTTGTAGAGTGGAGTCAAAAAGCCGCCGAGCATGCCGTGGGCATGTGCCGCATGGACCTCGACGCCATCGACACCGGCCTTCTGCATACGCACGGCAGCGTCACCAAACTGATGCGTGAGCTCGTGAATCTCATCGACCGTGATAGGACGCGGTGCCTCGCGGGCATAGGACGGACCCACAAAGGACGGAGCGATCAGGCGCGGCGTGCCCGGAATGTTAAAGGCCATGTAGGCGGGGTGGAAGAGCTGCGGCATGATCTTGCAGCCATACTCGTGGACGGCCGCTGCGAGCTTTTTCCAGCCGGGGATAAACGTGTCGTCGTAGCAGCACATGTCACCCGGCAGATAGGTATAGGTAGGCTCAACCGTCACGACCTCGGTAATGATGAGGCCCACGCCGCCCTTGGCGCGTGCACGGTAATGATCGACCAAGTCGTCGGTCACATAGCCGTGATCGGCTAGGTTGGTAGATACCGGCGGCATAAAGACGCGGTTCTTGACCTCGGTCGTACCGACCTTGATCGGGCTAAAGAGCATCGGGTAGGCACAGGACTCCATACAGGGTTCCTTTCGTTTGAGCCGCTCGGCGGCAGTTGCTAACACACCTATCGTATCAGCGACCGCCGTATCCGCAATCATACATGCCCAAGCGCCGTTCGACTAATGAATACCGCGGCCCAGGTCTTCGGCGATTTTGTCCACGCCCTTAAGTGCGGCACACGTCTTTTTGTTGGAGCAATGTCCTGTGCAAACGCCACCCTGAGCACAGTCGGCGCAGGTGCCCTTGCGGTAGATGCGCACGCATACCGCGACAAACGCAATACCGATAACAGCCAGAACAACAATATCGATAGGTGCCATAGCAAGCCTCCTCTAGTTAACCATCACTTACTTTACCCCATTTTCCACCTGCCAAAAAGGGACAGGTTTATTTTGGTCGGTTTTATCTGCGGAAACGCCACATCTCCCCCATTACGCCAAAAAGCCCGAGTGTCGCTGGGACACCCGGGCTTGTGGAAAGGGGCTAATCCTTATTCGGACTTAAGCGGAAACTGCGGCGGAAGCAGTGTTGGTCTCGTCCTCGTCGGTCCATGCATGCGCAGGGATAGGGCGAAAGATCTGGAAGAGCATCGCAACCAGCAGAACGATGGCCACAATCGTCCAGATACCAAACTGTCCCAACACAAACAGGTTGTAGAACTGGTTGATGAACAGGCCGATCACCCAAGCGAAGGCGCACTCGTAACCGATGGCAATCGCGGTCCACTTGCCGGAGTCCATCTGGTTGCGGATAGTACCCATGGCGGCAAAACACGGAGCGCACAGCAGGTTGAACGCGCCAAAGGCAACGCAAGCGCCCATGGTGGGGAACATACCGGCAAACGCAGTCCACAGGCTCGGGTCGGTCTCGGCGGCGTCAGCCACGGACAGCAGCGAGCCGGCGGTGGCGACGACGTTCTCCTTAGCCACAAGGCCCGAGACGGTCAGCGCAGTTGCCTGCCAGGTGCTAAAGCCGAGCGGAGCGAAGATCCAAGCGACCAGGTTACCGAGCATGGCAAGCACGGAGTAGTCCATGAACTCCTCGGAGATGCCGTCCATTGCAGGCAGGAAGCCAAAGGAACCGTTGTAGCTTCCAAAGTTGGAGAGGAACCAAACAACGACGGTGGATGCGAAGATGACCGTGCCGGCCTTCTTGATAAAGGCCCAGCAGCGCTCCCACACGTGCAGTGCCCAAGAGCGGATCGCCGGGAAGTGGTAGGCAGGAAGCTCCATAACGAACGGCGTCGGGCGACCGGCGAAGAGCTTGGTCTTCTTGAGCATAAGGCCCGAGGCGATGACGGCGAAGACGCCCAGGAAGTAGAAGAGCGGGCTGATCCACGCCGCGGTGGTGGAAGAATCGCCGATGATGGAACCCATGAGCAGGGCGATGATCGGCAGCTTGGCACCACAGGGAATAAACGTGGTGGTCATGACCGTCATGCGGCGGTCCTTCTCGTTCTCGATGGTCTTGGTGGCCATGACGCCGGGGACGCCGCAGCCCGAGGACACGAGCATGGGGATAAAGGACTTACCGGACAGGCCAAAGCGGCGGAACACGCGGTCCATGATGAAGGCGACGCGGGCCATATAGCCGCAGTCCTCCAGGAAGGACAGCATCACAAAGAGCAGGAACATCTGCGGGACGAAGCCGAAGATAGCGCCCAAACCGCCGACGATGCCGTCGCAGACCAGCGAATCGACCAGGCCGCCGTCCTCGGTGCCACCCGCCACAAGGGCATCGTGCACCACGGTGGTGATACCCGGGACATAGGGGCCGTACTGCGCCGGGTCAACCGAGTCGGCATCGTCGCCCGCAGCCTCGACAGCTGCGTCGTAGGCGTCGCGACCCTGGCCGAGCACGTACCAGCCGTCGGTGCCAAAGAGCTGGTCGTTGGTGAAGTCGGTCACTGTGCCGCCTAAGGTGGAAACGGCGATGTAGTACACGCAGAACATGATGACCACAAAGATCGGCAGGCCCAGGATACGGTTGGTAACCACACGGTCGATCTTCTCGGAGGTGCTCATCTTGGCCGGAGCCTTGGTGAGGCACTCGTCGATGATGTGCGCGATGACGCCATAGCGCTCACCGGTGATGATGGACTCGGCGTCGTCATCACAGTCCTGCTCGCACTGGGCGACCAGCTCTTCCACGCGAGCGGCCTTCTCCTTAGTGAGGTTGATGAGCTTGCAGGCGTCCGCATCACGCTCGAACAGCTTAACCGCGTAGTAGCGACGCTTGTTGGCGGGAACGCTCGCCGGCAGGTTGTTTTCGATGTGGTCCAGAACGTCCTCGATGGAGGAATCGAACTTGTGCTCCGGCACCTGGCCCTTGGAAGCAGCGGACTTCTTAACCTGCTCGAACAGTTCCTTAATACCCTTGTTCTTAAGGGCCGAAATCATCATGACCGGGCAGCCGAGCTTCTTGGAGAGCTTGTCCGTGTCGATCTTGTCGCCGTTCTTCTCGACCAAGTCGGCCATGTTAAGGGCAACGACCACGGGTAGGCCGGTCTCGATAACCTGAAGCGCCAGGTACAGGTTGCGCTCGAGGTTGGTGGCGTCGACCACCTGGACGACCACATCGGGCTCGCCGCTCATGAGGTAATCGCGCGAGCATTGCTCCTCGGGGCTGTAGGGGGAAAGCGAGTAGATGCCGGGGAGGTCCGTGATGGTAACGTTCTTGTCGCTCAGGAGCTTGGCCTCCTTTTTCTCAACCGTGACGCCGGGCCAGTTGCCAACGTAGCCGTTGGCGCCGGTGATCAGGTTGAAAAGCGTGGTCTTGCCGCAGTTGGGGTTACCCGCCAGCGCGACATGGATCTGAGAATCCGCCATTCAATCCTTCTTCCTTGTTTGCCCGCGCTGCTTTCTCCGCGCAGGATGGATAATGTGCTTCAAAGTTACTGCATTAAGTTAGAAATATCTAACTTAATCTGCAGAAATATACGCCGTGGGCCCTTACTGGACCTCGACGACGGCCGCCTCCTCCTTGCGGATGGAAAGCTCGTAGCCGCGCACGTTGATCTCGACCGGATCACCGAGCGGTGCAACCTTCACGACCTTAAACGAAGTGCCCTTGATGAGCCCCAGGTCCATAAGGTGGCGGCGAAGCGCGCCCTCACCGTGAAGCTTGACGATGGTAGAGCTCTCGCCCACCTTAACGTCACCCAACGTCTTCATCCTCTTGTCCCCCTTTCGGTTTTTATGAAATGCTGCGGATTAACCGACGGTCATGATGTGCATGGCAACCTTGGAATCGATGCCAAAGCGTGCGCCCAGCACCGTGACGATGATATTGGCGCCACTCGAGCTCACCACGTGGATCTCGCTGCCCTCGATAAAGCCGAGGTCCTTGAGACGGTGCTTTATGTCCTCATCGCCCTTTACACGAGAAACGTGCACGGTTTCGCCCGCTTTTACCATCGAAAGCGGCATGGCCGGCATCTGCGGTCCGCAAGACATGAGTGAGCTCCTAACATCGGTTCGTCCTCAACATCGACGCGATAAAAGTTAACCGCGCCTATGTTCGAACTAGTAAACTAACACATGGTTAACTTTTTGGAAAGAATCTCTATTCAGTTTTCGAAAAAGTTTCCCATATTAAACAAAGGCACCGCAAAGACGGTCTCTTTGCGGTGCCTTGTCATACCAATGTATGCAACAGAGGGGACTCTCCTTTTTCACATTGTTACGCTTAGAGCGAGAGGTTTCTGATCGACGTGACGCAGGAGGCCTCATCCACGCCCGAAACATGAAAGACGACGCTCTCGCCGCACTCACCATAGAGGGCCATGAGTCCCATGATATCGCGGCCATCCGTGTGGCGATCGCCGATGCTGACCGACACGTCACTACGATGCTTGGCGATAATGTCATAGAGAAGCGCAACCGGGCGGGCATGTAGTCCCAACGGATCTTTAATCGTCTTTGTAAACTCGACCATGTCCCCTCCCGCAGCATCGCACATTTGGCCGGCCAAACCCAGCCACGTGGTAGTTATTGTAGCGTTAGATGCTTGTCGAGAGCGGGACGGAAACCACATCCCACTTCGAGTGTCAACGATGGGACACAGTTTCCGCCAGAAGGCTCAACCGGAAACTGTGCCCCATTATTTTGCCGAATTCTGGGCCGCGCTTTCCCAGAGGACCCCCTTTGGGAAAGCGCGGCCCATTCTGGACGCAGATTCCGGGACGCACTTTCCGCGACGTCCGGTCACCCTATGCCCTCGCAACGCCCGCGCATAAAAAACGAGGGAAGGCACGCGTCCTTCCCTCGTTAGAGACAATATGTAGCCGCTCGCCTACATCAAGCGCAGGCTGACGTCCTTGAGCTGGGCGCCGGAAACGGCACTCGGGGCGCCCGACATGAGGTCGGAGCCGCTGGCCGTCTTGGGGAACGCCATGACGTCGCGGATAGAATCGGAGCCAGTAAGCAGCATGCACACGCGGTCCAGACCCAGGGCAAAACCGCCCATCGGGGGCGCACCAAACTTGAGCGCCTCCATGAGGAAGCCAAACTGCGACTCGGCGCGCTCCTCGGTAAAGCCCAGGAGCTTGAGCATGGACATCTGCATCTCGGCGTTATGGATGCGCATGCCACCGCCGCCGGCCTCAAAACCGTCCATGACAAAGTCGTAGGTGCAGGAACCGGCAGCCAACGGGTCGGCCTCGATCTTGGCGATGTCGGTCTCGGTCGGCAGAGTGAACGGCTGGTGCTCGGCTGCATAGGCCTTGCGGTCCTCATCCCAGTGGAACAGCGGGAAGTTGACGACCCACAGGAAGTCGTGCCCCTCGCGTTTGATCTCGAGTGCGTTGGCCATGTGAGAGCGCATGCCGCCCAGGATCTCGTCAGAGAGCAGGCGCGGGCCGGCGGCGAACATCACGAGGTCGCCAGGCTCGACGTTCATGCGCTCGCGCAGAGCCGCCATCTCCTCGTCCGAGAAGAACTTGACGATGGGGCTGTTGATGGAGCCGTCCTCGCGGAAAGCGATCCAGGCCAGACCCTTGGCGCCAAACGTGGAGGCCACGCCGGCGAGCTTATCGATCTTGGCACGTGCCCAGGCACCGGCGCCCTTGGCGTTGATGGCCTTGACGACAGAGCCCTCCTCGTTTGCGGCAGTCGCA
Organism: Collinsella sp. LCP21S3_D3; assembly: GCF_052118305.1. Taxonomy (NCBI): domain Bacteria; kingdom Bacillati; phylum Actinomycetota; class Coriobacteriia; order Coriobacteriales; family Coriobacteriaceae; genus Collinsella; species Collinsella sp. LCP21S3_D3. The sequence goes on along the minus strand of NZ_JBQKHK010000015.1, from coordinate 4,572 downwards.
AAGACCTTGAACTTGGAGTTGGCAAAGATGTCGGTCAGATCGACCAGATGCATGCCATAGCGGGTATCGGGCTTGTCGGAGCCATAGGTGTCCATGGCCTCCCAGTAGTCCATGCGACGCAGCGGCGTGGGCATCTCGACACCCATGCGACCGAAGGCGTCGGCCAGGACCTCTTCGAGTGCGCTCATGACGTCGTTCTGGTCCACGAAGGACATCTCGATATCGACCTGGGTGAACTCGGGCTGACGGTCGGCACGCAAGTCCTCGTCGCGGAAGCACTTGGCAACCTGGTAGTAGCGCTCGACGCCACCGACCATGAGCAGCTGCTTTAGGAGCTGCGGGGACTGCGGCAGGGCGTAGAAGTTACCCGGCTGAATACGGCTGGGAACGATGAAGTCGCGGGCGCCCTCGGGCGTAGACTTGAACAGGGAGGGCGTCTCGACCTCCATGAACTCACGGTTGTGAAGCGCCTCGCGAATGGCAAAGGTGAAGTCGGAGCGCAGCTTGAGGTTGGCCATCATCTCGGGACGACGGAGATCCAGATAGCGATAGCGCAGACGGGTGTCCTCGCTGGTCTCGATGCCGTCCTCGATCTGGAACGGCGGGGTGACGGAGGTGTTGAGCACCTCGGCGTGGTCGGTCAGGACCTCGATCTCGCCGGTCGCGAGCTTGGCGTTGGTGGTTTCCTCGCCACGGGCGCGCACGACGCCGTGAATCTTGATGGGCCACTCGGGACGCATGGTCTCGGCGATCTTAAAGGCATCGCCGTCGGAGTGCTCGGGGTCGAAGGTAAGCTGCGTGATGCCCTCGCGGTCGCGAAGGTCGCAGAAGATAAGGCCGCCGTGGTCGCGGCGACGGCTCACCCAACCGGTGAGGGTGACCTCTTCGCCCACGTTCTCGCGGCGAAGCTCGCCGCAGGTACGGGTGTGCATGGAATGCTCGTCGATGGGACGGGTCTGGCTCATACCAGTGATCCTCCTTTATGGATCTGTGCCGCCCCGTGTCGTTCCGGGCGGCGTCGTACAGATTTGCCCAGCCTGCGTAAACCGCGCAGCCGGACATGGCGTTCTATCTTATCGCACCCGCGCCGATGTACCGCGAAAAAGTGGCTCCCGCTCAAAGACTTGACGGAGACGAAACAATTGGCGCACCGCACTGCCCGCCCGCGCTTGTCACGTGCGACAATGTGCCTACAATACAACCGCACTCGGAAAGGCCCACCATGACTGCACGCCTCATCGTTATGGATATCGATTCCACGCTCATCAACCAGGAGGTCATCGACCTGTTGGGCGAGGAAGCAGGCGTGGGCGGGCAAGTTGCGCGGATCACCGAACGTGCCATGCGCGGCGAGCTCGACTTTAAGCAGGCGCTCGAGGAGCGCGTGGGGCTGCTTGCCGGCCTGGACGAGAGCGTTTTCGAGCGCACTTTTGAGCGCGTGACGTTTACCCCCGGCGCACTGGAGCTTGTGCGCTCGGCGCACAGCAAGGGCTGGAAGGTCGGCGTGGTAAGCGGCGGCTTCCACGAGGTCGCCGACAAGATCGTAGCTGCCGCGGGCATCGATTTTTGCCTGGCCAACCGCCTGGAGGTCGTAGACGGCAAGCTCACGGGCAAGCTGGCGGCAGACATTGTGACCAAGGAATCCAAGCTTATCCAGCTACTGGATTGGGCGGTTGAGTGCGGTGTCGATATGGCCCATACCGTGGCGATCGGCGACGGCGCCAACGACATCCCCATGATTCAGGCCGCGGGCACGGGCATCGCATTTTGCGCCAAGCCCAAGACGCGCGAGGCCGCCCCGTTTGCCATCGACGAGCGCAACCTGATGCTCGCCATGGACATCATCCTGCGTGACTAGCCGATCCATCTAACAACAGAATCAAATCTCCTATATCTAGTTTCCGAACAATTTTGTCTTAGTGTTCGGAAACATACCCTTTGAGTGCTAGACTTTGCGCCGTCGAAGGGAAGATATATGGATAAGCGAGATCTTGAGCAGCTGCTGAGCGATGTTGCCGACGGAGCAGTCACCCCGGCAGTCGCCCTTACGCGCATCCAAACGGCGCCAACCGCCGATCTGGGTTTTGCGCAGCTCGATCTTTCGCGCGGGGTGCGCCAGGGGGCCGGTGAGGTTGTCTACGGCGCCGGTAAAACCGCCGAGCAGATTGCAGCCATTATCAAAGCGCTGCGCGATGCCGGTCAGGAGCGCACCCTGGTTACGCGCCTGGATGCCGAAAAAGCAGCCCGCACCTCGGAGCTTCTCGACAACGGGATCGACCTGGGATATGTCCCGAACGCCCAGCTCGCCCTCGTGGGCGGCAAGCCCTCCCCTACCGGTAACGGACGCATCGTTGTCGCCTGCGCCGGCACGAGCGACTTGCCCGTCGCCGAAGAAGCCGCGTTGACGGCCGAGTTCTACGGCAACGAGGTCGACCGCCTCTACGACGTAGGTGTCGCCGGCCTGCACCGTCTGCTCGCGCATGCCGAGGAACTTGCCCAGGCACAGGTGGTCATCGCCATCGCCGGCATGGAGGGCGCGCTGGCGAGCGTTATCGGCGGTCTGGTAAGCTGTCCGGTCATCGCCGTTCCTACCAGCGTGGGCTACGGAGCGAGCTTTGGTGGCATAGCCGCGCTGCTCGCCATGCTCAACTCCTGCGCCAGCGGCGTTTCGGTCGTCAATATCGACAATGGCTTTGGTGCCGCCTACCAGGCAAGTCTTATCAATCATCTGAGCACCGGAACACCCTGCGCCCGTTAAGGAGCATTCCATGTCCAACCATCAGCATACGCTTATCATCGACGGCACCTCGGGCATCAGCGGCGATATGACCGTCGCGGCCCTGCTCGACCTGGGCGCCAGCGAGGAGCACCTGCGCGAACAGCTCGCCACGCTGCCGGTCGACGGCTTTACGATCGCCGTCACGCGTGCAAACAAGCATGGCATCGACGCCTGCGACTTTGACGTTCAGCTGGCAGAGGAGCTCGAGAACCACGACCACGACATGGCCTGGCTCTTTGGCAACGAAACAGCTGCCGAGCACACGCACGAGTATGAGCACCACCATCATGACCATGGCGGACATGAACACGAACACTGCCACGAGCATACGCACGAGCATGACCATGAGGCTCACGGCCATGGCCACGAGGACCATCACCACGCCCACCACCATCACCACCGTTCTTTGGCGGACGTCACCGCCATCATCGACGGCTCACAGCTAAGCGATGGCGCCAAGCGTCGCGCGCTCGCCATCTTTACCGCACTCGCTGCTGCCGAGGCCAAAGCTCACGGCAAAACGCCCGACACCGTCCTGTTTCACGAGGTGGGCGCCATCGACTCCATCGTCGACGTCTGCTCGGTCGCCATCTGCCTCGATGACCTGGGCATCGAGGACATTGTCGTCGAGTCGCTCTCCGAAGGTCACGGCACCATCCGCTGCGCCCACGGCCTCATGCCCATTCCCGTCCCCGCTGTCGTCAATCTGTGCCAGGCAGGCAATATCGCCCTCACGCCTGCACCGGTCGCCGGCGAGCTCGTGACGCCAACGGGCGCCGCCATCGTCACCGCGCTGCGCACGTCCGACCAACTGCCCTCACGCTACCGCATCGAAGCCGTCGGCTACGGCGCCGGCAAACGCCCCTACGAGGGTTGCTCCGGCACGCTCCGCTGTCTGCTCGTTCACGCGGACGCATAGCCATGGATGCCCGCAAGGCAAAAAGCCGCGCTGCCATCGTTGCGGCGTTCTCCGAGCTCCTGCGCGAAGAGGACTACGGCAAGATTGCCGTTGGCGTCATCATCGCTCGCGCCCATGTGGGTCGGGCAACGTTCTACGGCCTCTTCAAGAGCAAAGATGACCTGCTCGCTGAGTTCGTGTGCGATATCTGCACCCATGCCCTCGACGATGACGGTACACCCCTCAATGACCCGCTCGTACAGGTCGAGCATATCCTCAACAACCTCTGGGATCGTCGTCAGGGCGTACGCGCCCTCGTAGCCGGCGCCGGCTCGCGCGTCTTCGCCGACTGTCTCCGCAAGACCATCATGTCGCGCGCAGCCGAAACCGTCCCTGTCGACCCCGCAGGCCCCGCCAGCACCATGGATCGCAACTTCCTCCTCCACCACATAGCCTCAAGCTTCGTAGCCACCGTCCAATGGTGGGCCTGGCACAACTTTAAAGCAGATAAGGCCGACGTAGCCAAAGACTACCTCTCAGCCATAAAACCCCTCTTCACCTAAGTAAGAGGCTCATCCCAGAGCATTGCCCCAACCCAAGGCGCCACGCATCCCAACGTGTCGCTCGCACTTCAACGCCCCCCAACAGCAACAAGCCCCTCCCATCCAAATTCAGAAATATGTTGGGTTGCTTGTACGAACGCAACAAAGACCCCGCAGCTGTCCGCATGGGGTAACTTCCCAGCGCATTCCGCAGGACGAAAGAACCCCCGCCGCACGAAGTGTGAACTGCCTCCCATTTCTTGGACATGAGAAATGGGAGGCTTTTTATGCGTGTCGACTTGAGGGTGAAGCACGACATCGAGGCCAGGAAGGCGGCGATCGGGCTCTTCGAG
>NZ_JBQKHK010000014.1:0-53889 GCF_052118305.1 Collinsella sp. LCP21S3_D3 | reverse complement strand
TTGCGGACAGGGTCGAGGCGGCATAGGATATCAACCGTATTCCAGATTCTGGGACGCCGGGCCGACTCGCTTCGGATCGGGCACTACACCAACTTTCTCGACACTACCGCCTTATCCCCTCCGAGTTGCGGTGAAATAAGGACTGAATAGGCCTTTTAACGGCTAAAACACTCCCTATTTCACCGCAACTCAGGGGGGGATTGCATTACTGGTAGCGCAGGCACTCCACGGGGTCGAGTTTTGCGGCCCGGCGGGCGGGGTAGAAGCCAAAGATTACGCCGATGCCGACGGAGACCGCAAAGGCCAGCAGCACCGTGGCGATCGAAAAACTCGGCGTTATGGTACCGCTGGCACCGAGTTCGCCAAGCGCGCCGGAACCCGCGGCGAACATCGCTAGGCCCCAGGCAAGCAGGTAGCCAATCAGGACACCTAGCAGACCGCCGGTGATGCACAGCGCCGAAGACTCGGCCAAAAACTGTGCGGTGATATCGCGACGGCTGGCACCCAAGGCTCGACGAATACCGATCTCGCGGATGCGTTCGGTCACATTGGTGAGCATCATGTTCATGATGCCGATACCGCCCACGAGCAGCGAAATGCTGGCAACGGCGCCCATGATGAGCGAAAACGCGCCCATAAAGGAGTTGAGGGCGTCGATGGCGCTTTTCATTGAGGTCGCCGACACGCTGTCATATTCGTCGTCATCCGCGATGTCCTTCATGCTGCGCACCTTGGATTCAATCATCTTGCACAGCTCATCCATGTCCGTACCCTCGGCGGCGAGCGCCGTTACGCTGGGAAAAGACGGGTTCTCGTCGCCAAAGAGGCCCGAGATGGTCTCGCGCGGCATGTAGAGCGTGAGTGAGCCCATGGAGTCGCTGCCGCCGTCGATAACGCCGATAATCTGCACCTCGCCGTTCGACACCTTGATGGTCTTGCCGAGCGCGTCCTGTTCGTTGCCGTACAGCTGGTCCGCGCCGCCGCGGCTGATGAGCGCCACGCGTGCGCCAGATTGGGACTCAGCCTGGGTATAGGTGCGCCCCGCGACGAGCTTGCTGGCTCCCACTGCGTCGAGCATGTCGCTATCGACGCCCTGCGCCATGACGTTATAGCTTTTGTCACCGGCCTTGTACTCGGTATAGGCACTGTCCACGATACCGATCTGCTCGATCTGCGGCACCATCTTGCGAAGCTTCTCAACGTCCGACTCGGTGAGCTCTTGCGACGAATAAATCTGCACCATACGCGCGGCGTTGAGGCCCAGGCTGTTGACCAGGCTGTTTTGGATACCGCCGATAAGCGAGGTCATGGCAATGACGGAGGCGATGCCAATAACAATGCCCAGGATGGTGAGTAGGCTGCGTCCCTTGTTGGCCTCGAGGGAGTGAAGGGCTTCTTGGATAAGGTCGCACGTGCTCATGCCTTCACTCCTTTCGTCGGATTGGCGTGTGCGGAAATCATGGGCAGGTTATCAATGGCGCCGTGCAGGGTCTGCGGTGCGTGCGCGATGTACGCGCCGTCGTGGATTCGGCCGTCGCGAATGGTTACGGCACGGTCGGCCTCGGCGGCGATACCGGGATCATGCGTGATGAGCACAATGGTCTTGCCACGTTCCTGGAGTTTGTGGAAGGTCTCCATCACGAGCGCTCCGGTGGCGGAGTCCAGGTTTCCCGTCGGCTCGTCCGCCAGGATGATGGGCGGGTCGTTGACGAGGGCGCGCGCGATGGCAACCCTCTGCATCTGTCCGCCTGAGAGCTCGGAGATGCGGTGGTCCCAGTGGTCGACCGGCAGCGTGACGGCTTGCAGCGCATGAACGGCGCGCATCTCACGCTGAGCCCGCGGCACGTTGGTGTACGACAGCGGCAGCATGACGTTTTCGATGACCGATAGGCGCGGCAGCAGGTTAAAGCTCTGAAAGACAAAGCCGATGCTCAGGGCGCGGACTTCGGTGAGCTCGTCATCGTCGAGCTCCGCCACGTTGAGGCCCTGCAGGTAATAATCGCCTGCCGTTGGCTTGTCCAGGCAGCCCAGGATGTTCATGAGCGTTGACTTGCCCGAGCCAGAAGGGCCGGTAATGGCCACGAATTCGCCGGGATTCACTGCCAGGCTCACGTTATGCAGGATATGGGCGCAGCCGGCCTCGCTCTCAAAAATGCGATGCACGTTGCGGATGTTGATGACGGGACGCATTACAAGCCCTCGTCGGCAGACATGCTGCCAGAGTCGTCGCCGTCGGCCGTCATGCCTGCGCCGGTGTCCACGATGAGGGTGTCGCCGTCGCGCAGCTTGGTAACCGGTACGTCTGCGTTGATCTCATTGCCCTGGTCGTCGCGCTTGACCTGCGTCTTGCCGACCACGGCGTCGTTTTCGTTTTGCGTCACAATGGTCACCTTCACGCGGCGCATCTCCTTGCCTTCACCGTCGGTTGCCACGTTGACGTAATAGTGCTCGCCATCCTCGGTCATGAGCGCCATGGTCGGCACCATCACCACATCGTCGAGCTGCTCGGTTACCACCGAGACCTCGGCGGTCATGCCCGGCTTGAGGCGCGCGTCGGGCGCGTCAATCAAAATATCGACGTTATAGGTCACGCTACCGCCGCCACCGTAGGTGGAGTCGGAGTTTGCCACCGAAGCGATTGTCGTGACCGTTCCCTGGCTCACGATATCGGGAAAGGCCGGATAGGTAACGTTGGCGCTCTGGCCCACTGCGATCTTGGCGATATCCTTTTCGCCCACCTGAACGGTGACCTTCATCTTGGAGAGGTCAGCGATCTGCATGCACTGCTTGCCGCCGGTCGTATCGCCTTCGCCCATAATCATGCCGCCCGTCACCGTGGCGCCGACCTTGGCGTTGAGCTCGACGATGCTGCCCGAGCTGGGCGCGGTCACAGTGCGCTCGGCGGCTTTGGCGTTGGCCTGGTCCAGGGTCGCCTGGGCCGAGGCCAGGTTACGTTGGGCGCTCGAGATGGCGCTCGTGTCGGCACTCGTGCCGGTGCTACCGCTGGCGCCACTTGCGCCTGCCGCATCTGTGTCAGTCGCCGGAGCGGCTTGGGCGGCAGCTACCGCTTTCTGCGCGTTGGCGAGGTCTTCCTGTGCCGCCGCCACCGCGCGCTGCGCCTCGGCAACGTTGCGATCGAGCTCGTCATTTTTAATGGTCATGAGCACATCGCCCTCGTTAACGGACTGGCCGGCTGATACGTTGATCGATGCCACCGTGCCGTCGACAGAAGGGGAGACCACCGAAGCCGAGATAGGCTTGAGCTGGCCTTTAGCCTCGACGGTGGTCGTAAATGTACCCTCGGTGACCATGTCGGTCACCGGCCCGTTGGTACCTGCGGGCCGTGCGTTAATGACGAAGGTTACGACAACGGCGATGAGCACAATGGCGGCCACGACGCCGGCCGCAATGCCGCGTCGGATGAGCTTTTTGCGCCGACGCTCGGCACGCTTCGCCTTGAGCTTGGCGTAGGCCTCTTCGTCAGAAATCTCGGTTGCATCGCTTGTGCTGCCGTTTTGCTGTGTGGCGCGCATGTTTGTTATGAGGGGAAGCGTTTCGGTGGCACCCTCGGGCGCTCGCTCGGTATCATTCGGTCCCGGGGTGATGGTGGGGACATTCGACATGGCGTCTCCTTTATAGAAAGTTCTTCGATAAGTATATGCGCCCGTCGCGAGAAGCGGGCGCATATGGCGGATTCTTTCGGAACTGTTAGATTGGAGCGTCAGTTCCCCGTTGTGCGAAGGCGTGTTTCCCTACGAGTGCACGACCACGCATAGGCCTACGTTGATGCAATCGTGGAGTGCCTTGGCATCGGCCAGACGCAAGTTGATGCAACCGTGGCTGCCGCACCATTTGTAGGAATTTGGGTCGTCAAAGCTCTGATCGTTTTGCCATGTTGCATCATGGAAACCAACCATGTTGCCTTCAAACGGCATCCAATACGACACGGGGCTTTCGTATTTTGGTTTTCCGGTCTTTGGGTCTTTGGCACCGATGAGCTTGCTTGCGCCGTCATTGCTATTGATCTGCCAAACGCCCTCGGGGGTGGCATCCTCTCCCGGTTTGCCCGAGATAAAGTTGGCTTCCCAAACGATATTACCGTTCTCGTCATAGTAGCGCGCGTGCTGCTCGGACAGGTCGACGTCGATATACGCCTTCCAGTCGGGCTCTCCCTTTGCGGTATAGGTGTCGGCCTTCTGGGAGTACTTAATCTCGATTTCGCCGGTCTGCTTGTTGTTAATGGCGTCCTCGACCTGCTTGGCGAGTGCGTCGCTATCGACGGACCAGCCAAAGTCACCGCCCTCGACGGCACATTCTTTGCCGTCGGCACGCGTCCACCAGCGGGTGGTGCCCACGGTATTAAAGCCGTTGGCGAGCTCGGCTGCCCAGCTACCGATCTGCGACGTATCGAGTGTGGGGTTGGCCGGATCGGCAAAGCTGATCCACTGCAACACGGAGCTGCCGTCGACCTTGCCGGCATCCTCGCCGTTGAGCTTGAGGGTCACGTTGACGCCCAAGAAGTTGTTGGCGGCATCGCATGCGGCCTGAATCTGATCATTGGTCAGCGTTTCATTGAGCGGCTCATAGGCATCGTTGCCGAGCTTGGAAAGATCTACGGTCTCGGCCAGCGAGGCAAGCTCGAGCTCGGCATACTTAATGACATGCTCGCGGTTGAGTTTTTCGTTGGAGCGCGCCTTCTCGACGGTAAACTTGCCGGCTTGCTCGTCATAGGAGCTATTGGCCTCGAACGTACCCGAACGGCCCTCGTTAAACTCGTCAATGGCGGCGCCCAGATCCTCCTCAAACTTCTTTTGGTCAAAGGTGTCAGAGAGCATGGACAGGTCGACGTCTTGTTCAAGATCGACTTCGTTGGAGGTAGCGGTTGTTTTGGTCTTGCCGCTTAAGGATTCCACAAGGCGGACCGGCCATATAAAGGCTTCGTTGCGGCTGATGATTTCTTTTGCGGCAGCTTCGCCGTCGACGATGGGTTCATCGGACTCGGGCTGATAGGTCCAGTTAAAGTCATCGCCTGCCACGGTGAGCTTATAGTGCTTCCATGCCGAGTTGACCTTGGTGGCAGCAGACGAAGCGTTGGAGAACGAGACGTCGACGCCGGCAATAGTGGTGTTGGGGTAGGCTACCTGCGAAAATGCGACAACGCCAACAATGTAAACGACAACAATGAGGCCCAGAGCAACGAAAAGGGTCATTTTGGCCCCGGATTTTTTCCCGTTGGCGTGGTTCTCTGACCCACGGGGGCCCTTGTGATGGATTTGCGTGTGTGAAGGCGCGTGCTTAGTCGCTTTATTGCTCTGACGCTGCTGATACGCATGAGGGTTCTGGCGCTGTGAGGTGTTTCCCGAACCATGCTTTGTGCTACGCGTTGGCGTAATGGGGCGCGGCGACTGGACGCCGCCGGTAGGCCTAGAAGGCTGCTGCGGATCGGGAATCAGTTGGGTGCGGTCGTTTTGCGACATCGTATGCATATCCTTCGAATTTCGCCTTGCGGCTCATCGTGTTTTTACTGGGCTTGCATTATAGCGATTACCTAGTTGTTTGTGGTATTGAAACGGTGGCATTGGCAAGAGGTTGGACATTTGTCCCACCTCTTGTTTTGGACTGCTCTTTATCCGCACACACCGCATTTTGCACAGGCCGAAAGCGCGGCCGGAGCCTGCGCGATGCCGCCCTTGGCCGTCTCGCGCAGCGTGGCCGGCAGCGCGTGGCCCACCGAGAGCATGACGTGTGCCATCTGGTCAAACGGCACCAGGCTCTTAATGCCTGCAAGGGCGAGCTGCGCCGAGCTAAATGCGGCCGCCACGCCGATCGCGTTGCGGTTTTGGCATGGCACTTCGACAAGGCCGCCCACGGGATCGCATACAAGACCAAGCAGATTGCTCAGTGCGATAGAGCTAGCGTCGAGTGCCTGCTCGGGCGTGCCGCCCAGCATCTGGACTAGCGCGGCAGCGGCCATGGCGGCGGCGCTGCCCACCTCAGCCTGACATCCGCCTTCGGCACCGGCGACGCAGGCACTTGTGGTGAGGTTGAGACCAATCGCGGCAGCGCAGTAGAGTGCGTCCATGACCTGTTCGTCATCGAGCTGTAGATGGTCGGCGAGCGCCAACACGCAGCCGGGCACGACGCCCGCAGAGCCGGCCGTGGGGGCGGCGACGATGACGCCCATGGTGGCAGAGCGCTCAAGCACGGCCATGGCGCGGGCTACGGCTTCGGTTTGGACGGCGCCCATCAGGTTTGTGCTCAGATCGTTGCGGCATGTGGCGTCGACGAGTTTTGCCTCGCCGCCGATAAGCCCGCCGAGCGAGCGCTGCGGTGCGGCGATGGGCGCCGTTGTCTCCTCGCGCATGACCTCGAGTACGCGGCGCATGGCGGCGACGGCGTGCTGCTCGCCGGTCAGGCGGGCTTCGCGTACGGCCATGACGGCGCCAATGTTGAGGCCCAGTTCGGCGCAGGCGTCGAGGAGCTGTTCGCCATCGTCGAAGATTTCCTTGGCGGAAACGCCGGGGGAGAGCGATGAGGCCGAGCCGGGAAGCTCAATGAAGGTGGCGTAATCGACATGGTCGAGCATGCGTAGCATGGGAACGACGATGTCATCGGGGGTGCCGTCAGTCTCAAAGACGGAATAAGCTTGGCCGCCCACCTCGGTGCGGTAGGTGCGGCAGAAGGCAATGTTTACGTGTGCGTAGGCGAGCTGGTTCGTGAGCGCGGCGAGAACGCCGGGGACGTCCTGGTGCGCCACAAACAGGGTAGAATACATGCCCGAGATATCGACGCCGACGCCGTTGATGCGGCTGATGCGCATCTTGCCGCCGCCAAGGCTCTCGCCGCGGACCTGCGCCGTGGCGCCCGTGTCATCGACCATGTCGATGTCGACGGTGTTGGGGTGGATGGAGGCGTCGTCGCCCTTAATGTCAAAGTGATAGCTGAGGCCCCGCTCGCGCGCGAGGTCAAAGGCCTGCTTGATGTTCTCGTCGTCGGTGTCGAGGCCCAAGATGCCCGCGACGAGTGCGCGGTCGGTGCCATGGCCGCGGTAGGTGTGGGCAAAGGAGTTCCACAGGCCAAAGGTGACCTTGGTGATGCGGCCTTCCAGCAGACTGGCGGCAACTTGGGCGCAACGCAGGGCGCCGGCGGTGTGCGATGAGCTGGGGCCGACCATGATGGGGCCCAAGATCTCGAATGCCGAGGTCGTAGCTAGTGTTTGCGGCTTGCCTGCCATGGCTGCTCCTTTTCTATCCCGTCGTCCCGAGGGGCGGGGCAAACGCTGTCCCGTCGTTCCGAGGGCTTTAGTATTTGGTCGCCTGCTCGGACAGTCCTGCTCGCACGGAGAGCACATTAAGTGCTCTCCGGCTCGTGCGGAACTCGCGATCGACCAAATACTAAAGTCCTCGGAACTTAGGATACATTGTTGGAGTCGCTCTGCTGCAAAATTTATCGGCCTGTGACCTATTCCATGTCCCAGGTCGGCTCATCTTCACCACCTTTAAATAAAAAAGAGGTACCGGTTGTTCCGGTACCTCTTTTTGGTGCGTTTTTATTTGGATGTGGCTTTTCTCGTTAGCTTACAGGCCGCAGGCTGCTTTGAGTTCGTCGATGCGGTCCGTTTTCTCCCAGGTAAAGTCGGCGTCTTCGCGGCCAAAGTGACCGTAGGCTGCCGTCTTTTCATAGATGGGGCGACGCAGGTCCAGGTCGCGGATGATTGCGCCCGGGCGCAGGTCAAAGGTCTTCTCCACGGCCTCGACGATCTTGTCCTCGGCAACATGCGCGGTGCCAAAGGTGTCGACCATGATCGACAGCGGCTTGGACACGCCGATGGCGTAGGCCAGCTCGACCTCGCAGCGATCGGCCAGACCGGCGGCGACTACGTTCTTGGCGACCCAGCGAGCGGCGTACGCGGCAGAGCGGTCGACCTTGGTGCAGTCCTTGCCGCTAAAGGCGCCGCCGCCGTGACGGCCGTAGCCGCCGTAGGTGTCGACGATGATCTTGCGGCCGGTCAGGCCCGTGTCGCCCATGGGGCCGCCCACGACAAAGCGTCCGGTGGGGTTCACATAGATATCGGCGCCATCCCACGGCATGTTCTCGGCATCCATGACGGGTGCGATGACATGCTCGATGAGGTCGGCCTTGATCTTGCCCATGTCCTCAACTTCGGCAGCGTGCTGCGTGGAGATGACGATGGTTGTGACCTCCACGGGCTTTCCGTCCTCGTAGCGCACGGTGACCTGGGTCTTGCCGTCGGGGCGCAGATAGGGCAGGGTGCCGTCGTGGCGCACGGCGGACAGGCGTTCCGCCAGGCGGCTTGCCAGGTAGTGCGGCATGGGCATGAGGGTCTTGGTCTCGTTGGAGGCGTAGCCAAACATCATGCCCTGGTCGCCGGCACCGATCAGGTCGATCGGGTCGGTGGTGGCGCCGGTCTGGGTCTCAAATGACTCGTCGACGCCCTGGGCGATATCGGGGGACTGCTCGTGGATGAGGCTCATGACGCCGCAGGTATCGCAGTCAAAGCCAAACTTGGCGCGGTTGTAGCCGATGCGGCGGATGACGCCACGGGCGATTTCCTGCACGTCGACGTATGCCTGGGTGCGAATCTCTCCGGCGACGATGACGGTGCCGGTGGTCACGAGGGTCTCGCAGGCGCAGCGGACGTTTTCAACGTTGGCGGGCACGCCGTTGGGCGCAATATAGCCCTGCTCCTGCAGCTCTATTTCTTTGGCGAGGATTGCGTCGAGGACGGCATCGCTGATCTGGTCGGCGATCTTATCGGGATGGCCTTCGGTCACCGACTCCGACGTAAACACAAAAGACCCCTGCTGGGGCGGGATGGAACGAAGCTCTTCTGACATGATTGTCCTTTCGAATACCGTGTCCCAGCGACCGTTACCATTCCGCTGGGCTCTGTATGCAGGGGCACATCATAGCGCGTAAATCCAACATTCACACCCTTTCCGCACCTACTCATTGGGTAGCTAATTTGTGACGGGGCTTTTTTAGCTACCCCGGCTGATTGTTTGCTGGTTTAGCCGATAGCCTGCCGGGGCAGCTAAAAAAGCCCCGTCCCAAATTAGCTATTAGCTACCCCGGCTGATTGTTTGCTGGTTTAGCCGATAGCCTGCCGGGGCAGCTAAAAAAGCCCCGTCCCAAATTAGCTACCCGGCTTCGATGACTGGGTCGGTGCCCTTTGTGCGGAGGTGGGCATTGTTGCTTTATACTGGTACGGTTAGACATCCATCCTGCAATCGAGGAGATTTCCATGGCATCAGACGTTCGCGTCCGCTTTGCACCCTCACCGACGGGCAAGCTGCACATCGGCGGCGCCCGCACCGCTATCTATAACTGGGCTTTTGCCCGCGCAAACGGCGGCACGTTCATCCTGCGCATCGACGACACCGATCCCACCCGCTCTACCGACGAGAACACGCAGATCATTCTGCGCGCTATGCGTTGGCTGGGCCTGGACTGGGACGAGGGCCCCGAGGTTGGCGGCGACTATGGCCCCTATGCCCAGACCGAGCGCCTGGACCTGTACAAGCAGGCCGCCCAGAAGCTTTGGGACGAGGGCAAGGCCTATCCCTGCTTCTGCACCAAGGAGCAGCTCGAGGCCGACCGTAAGGCCGCCCAGGAGCGTAAAGACCCCTTCCAGGGCTATCAGCGCCGCTGTCGCGATCTCGATCCCGAGGAGGCACGCCGCCGCATCGAGGCCGGCGAGCCCTACGTCCTTCGCATCAAGGTGCCCGAGGACCGCGGCGATGTCGTCATCCACGACGCCGTCCACGGCGAGGTGACCTTCGACGCCAAGGAGCTCGACGACTTTGTCATCTTTCGCTCCGATGGCACGCCCACGTATAACTTCGCGACCGTCGTCGACGACGCCATGATGAAGATCACCCATGTCATCCGCGGCGACGACCATCTGTCCAACACCCCGCGCCAGGTCATGGTTTACGAGGCCCTCGGCGCCCCCGTTCCCACGTTTGCCCACATCTCCATGATCTTGGGTGCCGACGGCAAGAAGCTCTCTAAACGCCACGGCGCCACCTCGGTGGAGGAGTACCGCGACGCCGGCTACCTGTCCGACGCGTTCGTTAACTACCTGGCGCTGCTCGGCTGGTCGCTCGACGGCGAGACCACGATCATCCCGCGCGATGTTCTGGCCCGTAAGTTCTCGCTCGACCGCATCTCTAAGAACCCGGCGACCTTCGACCCCAAAAAGCTCGACTGGGTCAATGCCGAGTATATCAACAACATGTCCGACGCCCAGTTTGCCGACGAGATCATGATCCCCGAGCTGCACGAGGCCGGTATGATCGAGGGTAACATCGAGTACGGCGAGGACTGGATCGATGCGCTTGCCGCCATCGTCAAGCCGCGCACCAAGATGCCGGTCGACGCCGTGACCGTCGCCGCCCCCATCTTTGCCAAGGCCGAGACGCTCGAGTATGACGAGAAGTCTGTCAACAAGGGTCTGGCCAAGGAAGGCATGGGCTCCATTCTGGATGCCGCCAAGGTCGCGCTCGAGGGCGTGGATGAGTGGACGGCTGCCAACATCGACGCCGCGCTTGAGCCGCTGCCCGAGCAGATGGACCTCAAGAAGCGCGTGGTGTTCCAGGCTGTGCGCGTCGCCGTCTGCGGTAACATGGTGAGCCCCCCGCTGGGCGAGACCATGGCGCTCGTCGGCCGCGACGACTGCCTGGCGCGTATCGACCGCGCCCGTACGATGGCGCTGTAGCAGCTGCGTAAGCGCATGTATCCGAGCCCCGTTCACCCGAGCGGGGCTCTTGTTTCTAAAGACGTATGGGATGGGAGGTACAGAGACCATGGCCGAGCAACTGTCGCTGTTTGGTTCGCCGGAACCTAAGGAAGCTCCGAAGTCCGCTGCCCCTGCCGCCGCCCCGGCGCAGCCCGAGCTCGCACCCGAACCCGTCTCCGCCTACGCGAGCGTGGTTCTCGACATCCCGACCCGTGCGCTCTCCGAGCCATTCGACTACGGCATCCCGCAGTCCCTTGCCAACGATGCCCTGATCGGGTCCACGGTCCTGGTCCACTTTGGCAACCGTGCGGCCGCGGGCTATATCGTCGATATCGCGCCCGAGCTGGGCGACCTGCAAGGCAACGACACCCTCGACCCCTTGCGCATCAAGCCCATCGAGGCCATCCTCAGCAAGCCGCTCTTTACCGCCGAGGCTGCACGCATTGCGCGCTGGATGAGCCACGAGTACGTCGCGACGCTTTCCGAGTGCCTGCGTCTGTTCTTGCCTCCGGGCGGCAGTCCGCGTGTCGTGAAGGGCGATGACGGCGTGTGGACCGTTGAGCGCCCCGCCGTAAAACCCATCCAAAACCGTTGGGTCATGCTCACACCCGAGGGTTTCGACTATACGCCGCCCAAGACAGCGGTCCGTCAGCGTCAGCTCATCGACGCGCTCCAATGCGGCCCGGTCACGACGCGCGACCTCAACCTGCTCTACAACAGCATGTCGGCGACCATTAAAGCGCTCGAAAAACGCGGCGTCGTGGTGGTGGAGGAGCGCCGCGCCTGGCGTGGGTGTAGCGAGCAGACCACGTTGTCCTCGGCATGCGGCAAGGCGCCGGTTTCTCTCACCAACGGCCAGCAGCAGGCGCTCGCGCAGATTGAACGCGCCCGCCTTGATGCCCATGGCGACGTGGTCCTTGTCGATGGCGTCACCGGTTCCGGTAAAACCGAGGTTTACCTTTCGGCCATTGAGCGCGTGCTGGCGGCCGGCCGTTCGGCCTGCGTGCTCGTGCCCGAGATCTCGCTGACGGCCCAGACCGTCGGCCGCTTCCGCTCGCGCTTTGGCGAGACGGTCGCGGTCTTCCACTCGCGACTTTCGGCCGGCGAGCGTCTGGACCAGTGGGATATGGTTGCCAGCGGTGCCGCGCGCGTGGTCGTGGGCGCCCGCTCGGCGCTCTTTTGCCCGCTCAGCGATCTTGGCCTCATCATCATCGACGAGGAGCACGAGACCAGCTACAAGCAGGGCTCCAGCCCGCGCTACCATGCGCGCGAGGTGGCTGCCGAGATGGCGCGCCGCTATCGGTGCCCGCTCGTGTTGGGCTCCGCCACGCCCTCGGCCGAGGCCCTCGACCGCTGTCGCCGCGGTATGTACAACGGTGCCACCTGGACGCGTGTCGAGATGCCCGAGCGCCCGGGACACGCCGTGCTGCCCACGGTCCGCATTGCCGACCTACGCCGCGAGTTCTCGCACGGCAGCCGCTCCATGTTCTCTAAACCGCTGATGGACGGCTTGGAACGCGTGGTCGAGCGCCGAGAGAAGGCCGTACTGCTGCACAACCGCCGCGGTTTTGCGCCGTTTTTGATGTGCCGTGAGTGCGGCTGCGTCCCCACCTGCAACCACTGTTCTACCGCGCTCACGTACCACGAGCGCACGCACACACTGCAGTGCCACACCTGCGGATCTTCCTGGCGCGTGCAGCCCTATCCGGCGCCCACGAGTCGCTGTCCCAAGTGCGGCAGCCGCTACCTGGCAAAAATGGGGCTGGGTACGCAGCAGATTGAGGACGCCCTACACCAGATACTGCCCGAGGATGTCGCCGTCATTCGTATGGACGCCGATTCCACACGCGGCAAGGATGCGCACAAAAAACTACTCGAGCAGTTCGATGCCGCCGATTGCGCGGTGCTGCTGGGCACCCAGATGATTGCCAAGGGCCTCGACTTTCCCGAGGTCACGCTCGTGGGCGTGGTCAATGCCGACTTTGCGTTAAAGCTGCCCGATTTTAGGGCGGGGGAGCGCGCCTACGATTTGCTGGAACAGGTCGCCGGCCGCGCCGGTCGCGGCGATCGTCCCGGCGAGGTTATCATCCAGACGTATCTGCCCGAGGACCCGGTCATTCGCGCCGTCGCCGAGCACGATCGTTCGATCTTTACCGACTACGACCTGGACCAGCGCCGCGACGCGCTGTACCCGCCTTTCGTGCGTCTTGTCAACATTTTGGTGTGGTCGGCGAATCGTGATAATGCGCAGGACTACATTGGGCGCATCGCAAAGCTCCTCAAGCGCCGCTGGCATGCCGCCGCGCCTGACTTTTTGCGGGCCGGAAGCGCCGTGCCCCAGGTGCTGGGCCCGGCTTCGTGTGTAATCGAGAGAGCCAAAGACCGTTACCGCTTCCATCTGCTTGTAAAGTCGCCGGTAGGGTACCATGTCTCTGATGATATCGACGCCTGCCTCAAAGAGGTGGGCTCCGTGCGCGGCGTGAGCGTGAGCGTTGACGTCGACGCCTATGATTTGATGTAACAACCCGAAAGGATGGCCATGGAAGCCAACGGAATCGTACTTTCGCCCGACCCTCGTCTGCGCCAGGAGTGCGCCGTCATCGAGGAGATCACCCCGGCGATCGAGGCGCTTGCCGAGAAGATGAAGAAGATGATGTTCGACAACGGCGGTTGCGGCCTGGCTGCCCCGCAGATCGGCGAGCTCATCCAGCTCGTCACCATCGACTGCGACTACACCGACAAGAACGACTATGACCCGTACGTGCTCATCAACCCTGTCATTGTTGAGCAGAGTGACCATCTGGTGCCGTTTAGCGAGGGCTGCCTTTCTATCCCTGGCATTAGCTGCGAGATCGAGCGTCCCGACCATGTCGTTGTCGAGGCATACGATCTGGATGCCAACCTGATTCGCTATGAGGCCTCGGGCGACCTGTTCTGCGTGTGCCTGCAGCACGAGATCGATCACTTGCACGGCAACACCATGTTCGAGCGACTCAAGCCGATGCAGCGCATCAAGGCCGTCAAGGAGTACCAGGACGCCCTGGCCCGCGGCGCTCGACCGGGCGAGACTGAATAAGGTCGTCCGTCCCTGGGGCTGGCCGCCTATATATCGTCCCGCGCGCAGTTTCGCAGCGCAGCGAGAATGTTTGAGCACGGGATGATATATAGGCGGCCAGCCCCAGGGACTACTAGTTCTTGGCTCGGTTCGCCCGGGTGCCGTCGGGCCAGGGAGGGGCATCTTCGCTGATAATTGCTTTGTTGGAAGAGCTGCTTTTATTGCGGCTCTTTCTTTGGTTTTGGGTATATTTGTTCTTGTTGAATTGTTATTGCGGATGGGCTGGTGACTTGGCTTTCCGCTGTTATTTGGAGCCGTCTCGGTTTTGTTTGAGGGGAGACGTTCTTGATGCGTATTGTGTTTATGGGTACGCCCGATTTCGCGGTGCCGTCGCTGACTTCGCTTGTTGAGGCTGGGAATGAGATTACGCTGGTAATTACGCGTCCCGATGCTGTTCGCGGGCGTGGTAAAAAGCTGGAGCCGTCTCCTGTTAAGGCCAAGGCGCTTGAGCTTGGTCTGCCCGTTGTTGAGGCAAATCGTATGACGCCGGATGTTATTGATCGGCTTAAGGCTGCTGATGCCGATATTTTCTGTGTGGCTGCCTATGGCTGCATTTTGCCCGATGAGGTGCTGCATATGGCGCCGCTCGGTATTGTGAATGTTCATGCTTCGCTGCTGCCGCGTTGGCGTGGCGCCGCTCCCATTCAGCGTGCCATTCTTGCTGGTGACGAGGTTGCTGGCGTTTCCATTATGCGCATTGGGCATGGTGTGGATACGGGCGCTTATTGCGCCCAGGTGTCGACCTCGGTTGCCGGTAAACATGCCGAGGCGCTCACGATGGAGCTTGGTGAGCTGGGCGGTAAGCTGCTTGCCGATACGCTTCCCTCGCTAGCCGAAGGCTCGGCTGTTTGGACTGAGCAGGATGAGTCGCTCGTCACGCATGCTGCCAAGATTTCCAAGCAGGAGATGCGTCTGGATCCGCAGATGGGGGCGCTTGATTGCGTGCGTCATGTGCTTGCCTCTTCCGACACCGCTCCCGCTCGCTGCGTGATTGCCGGCAAGACCGTGCGCGTCCTCGATGCCGCGCCGGCAGATGTATCGCTTGGCGAGGGGCTCGTCGCTGTTCAGGCCAAGCGCGTCTACCTGGGCCTGTCCGATGGCGCGGTCGAACTGCTCGAGGTTAAGCCCGATGGTAAGCGTGCTATGGCTGCTTCTGCCTGGGCTGCCGGCCTGCAGGGTGCGGATCTTTCGTGGGGTGTTTTGTCATGAGTAAGCTTTCCCCCGCGCGCAAGCTCGCGCTTGATGTTTTGATGGAGGCCGATCGCCGCGGCATGTACGCGCGTGACGTGCTCTCGTCCCGCGCCTCGGCCAAGGCCATCGACCAGCGCGATTCTGCTTTTGCCGCTCGTTTGGCACTGGGCGTTGCAGCCACCCAGGGCATTTTGGATGAGCTGCTCGACCAGTTTCTCGATAAGCCCAAAAAGGTCGCGCCTCGTGTGCGCATGGCACTACGTATCTCGGCCTTCGAGATGCTCTACCTGCATACCCCGGGTCGTGTTGCGGTGAGTCAGGGCGTTGAGCTCGTGCGTAGCGGTGCTAAGTCTGCCGCAGGACTGGCGAACGCCGTGCTGCATAAGGTCGCGAACAACGTCGAGGACTTTGCCACTGCGGCGGATGCCGATGAGTCCGAGCGTCGTTTGGTTCGCCTATCTCGCCTGATGGGCATGCCGCGCTGGCTGTGCGCTCGCATTATGGCGTCGTTCGATACACCCGAGGGCGCGCTCGGCTTTGCCGGCAATCTGGCGCCCGCGCCGCTGGCTTTGCACGAGAATGCCTTTGCAACAAAACCCGATCCGTACATTTCGCAGCTTGTGGCACCCGTGTTCCCGGGTTGCCATGCGCCGGTCGACGCGCAGGCCACGGTTGCGTCGGGTGTGTTTGAGCGCGCAGCTGCCGTGGCCTCGGACCTTAACGCCCAGCTCATCGCTACCGCGGCGACCCGTCCCGGGCGTTGTCTAGAGATTGGCGCCGGTCGTGGCACCAAGACCTATGTGATGATGTGCCAGGCCAAACGTGCCGGTTATGACCGCCAGCACACCGCACTCGATTTGCACGACCGCAAGTGCGACCAGAATCTCGCACGTCTGCATAAGGCGGGTATTACGGGTGTTCGTACGGTGTCGGGCGATGCCTGCGAGCTTAATGAGGTGCTCACGTCCTTTGACGCGATGCTTGGCGAGCCTGCCCTGTTCGACACGGTGTTTATCGATGCTCCGTGCTCGGGCACCGGCACCATGCGCCGTCATCCCGAGATTCCGTGGCGTCTGACCGAGAACGACGTTACGACGGAGTTGCCCCGCCTGCAGCTGACGATGCTCAAGGAAGCAGCCGCGCGCGTGGCTGCCGGCGGTGAGCTTATCTATGCCACCTGCTCGGTCTTCGACGAGGAGAACACGCAGGTCGTTGATGCCTTCCTAGCCTCTCCCGAGGGCGACGGCTTTTCCGTGGCGCCGCTCTCCGAGGCGCAGATTCTGCAGCTGCCAGAGTTCGCCCAGGCCAAGAAACTCGTATCGGTACGCCAGAACGACCGTGGACTTTTCCAGAGCGTCCCCGCAAACGCCGACTCCTACGACGGCCACTTCTGCGCCAGACTGGTCCGCAAGTAAAACGGATTCCAAGGGTAGCTAATTTGGGACGGGGCTTTTTTAGCTGCCCTGGCCGCCAGTGGGCCAAACATTTGCGTTATCAGCTGGGGCAGCTAAAAAAGCCCCGTCCCAAATTAGCTAAAGAGTGGGAAAAATAGCCCCGTTTCATACTCGCTGCTATCAAAAGTAGGGCGGATTACGGGGCAAGATTGGTGATGCCTGACCACAGCAAAAATGGCCTAAATAAAACCGCAGGTAGATGGTTTGTTGAAATTTGCAAATGACCGGAATGGATAGAGGTTGCCAATTCGGCCCCGTAATCCGGCAGGGTTTTGAAATGTTACAAACTTAGCATCAGCCCGAAATCCGATCTAAAGAAAAGTTGCGGTGAAATGGATCCTGTTTGGCCCTTGAAAGGGCTGATTCAGGAACTATTTCACCGCAACTCATCAGGAAGCCTGGGTGTCGGGACCGCTTGTCGCTAGTGGTTATGTGGGCAGTCGGCGCAGCAGCCACTGGTGGCGCTGGTGCTGGACCCGCCACTGCGCTGGTCGGTGTTGTAGAAACCGCTGCCGTCGAACTTAATGCCGCTGGCCGAGAACGTCTTGGATGCCGGGGCGCCGCAGCTGGGGCATACGACCTCGGGAGTCTCGGACATGGGGTGCTCAACCTCAAAAACGTTGCCGCAGCTCGTGCACTTATATTCGTAGCGCGCCATAATTCTTCCTTTTCAGCACAAAGCGGGCAGATCGCTCTGCCCGCAAAAATTCAAACAGCTGTAACTGTACCCCATATCGGGGGTTTTATCACGCTTCGCCCCAGAATCTATGGGTGCTGCGCAGGAGCTTCGCAGTTTTCTCTTCGGCCTCCGCAACGTCTGCCTCTTGTGCCTGCCACGTCCAGTTGCCTGTGGCTACACCCGGCACGTTCATACGTGCGTCGTCGCCCAGCCCCAGCACATCCTGCAGCGGCATCATCACCAGGGGGGCGTCGCTTGCGAGCGCGTCGCCCATCAGCTTGGACGCCACCTCAGCACCGCTCGTCTCGTCGCCGCCTGCAAAGGAGCGCGTGCACCAGCCAGCGAGCGTCGAAGTGTCGTGCGTCGAGGTGTACAGGATTTTGCCCGGCGTGGGATGAATTCCGCAGCGAACGTCGTAGTCACTAAACTCCAGTACGTCCATGCCGGGAAAACCGCAGGTCGAAGCCATAGCGCGAACGCCAGGCGTCAGATAGCCCAGATCCTCGGCAATAAAATTGAGCGGACCCAGCTCGTCGTAGGCGGTCTGGAACAGGTCCTTGCCCGGACCAGCAAGCCAGCGGCCGTCGGCACAGGCTTTGCCAGCGGGAATGCTAAAGTAGTTGTGGAAGCCCAGGAAGTGGTCCAGGCGCACGCGGTCGTAGAGCGCGAACGCTCGGCGCAGGCGATCGAGCCACCAGCGATAGCCGCTCTCCTTCATGTGATCCCAGCGGAAGGTGGGGTTGCCCCACACCTGACCTTCGGGCGCAAAGTTGTCGGGCGGCGCACCGGAGATCTCGATTGCCTTGCCGGTATCGGACAGCCAGAAGTTCTCGGGCTCGCTCCACGCATCTGCCGAATCGTCCGATACATACATCGGGATATCGCCGATGACCTCGATGCCCTTCTTGTGCGCATAGTTCATGAGCTCGCACCAAGCCAGGTCAAAGCGGTACTGCATGTAGGCCTGAAGCTCGGCCTCGTCGTGGAAGCGCTTGTCGTCGATCAGATGCTCGTTGTAGCGCGCGACATCTGCCGGCCAATCGTGGCGCGACTCGCCCTCAAAGTATTTCTTAACGGCCATGTAGACGCAGTACTTCTCGAGCCAATCGGCATTGCGATGTTTAAACGCGGTGTACAGCGGGTCGGCATCTTCGCCGCCGCGGGCCTTCCAAGAAGCGAAGTCGGCGGCCAGCTCCTCGTGACTCTCGGGCAGCAGGTCGATGTTACCCGCAAAAGCCGAGGGTCCGGCATAGGGGGAGCGGAAGAAATCCGTCGGGTTGACGGGCAGGACCTGCCAGTAGCGCATGCCCATGGCGGCCAGGTGGTCGATAAAGCGGCGCGTGGGTGCGCCGATCGTACCCGGCTTGCCATCGTCAGTCGGCACCGAGGTGATGTGGCACACGACGCCCGCACCATGATCGAGCGGCTCTTGCAGGCGCCTCTCGGCATGGTGATAGATGATCGAAGAGCCCAGTGGGTACAGGTCGAGCGTAACCGTGCCGTTGTGGATCTCGCACTCGTGGCCGCTGATCACGTCACTCGCGCATTCACCGAGCGCCGGAATCGTCACGCGGTGCGAATTGCGTAGGCTGCGATTGACGATAACAGTCGCGGACTCGCCGTCTTTGCCCGTGCGAGTGTAGGCTAGGACGTCGTCGTTAAGCGCGAAGGCCTTGATCTCGCCGTCAACCATAAAAGGCAACGCGCGGCGTAGGGCGGATGCGTTCTTCACGATGGCCAGCGTATCGAAATCGTGGAGCTGGTCCTTTGTCGGCAGGGTACGGCGGTTGCCCGGATCGGTGAGGCCCTCCAGGCCGTACTCATCGCCATAATAGATCGAGGGCACGCCGGGGAAGGTCATCTGCATGAGCGTCGCCAACCAAAAGCGCCTCTTGGCCAGGTCCATGGAGTTCTCGTCCAAGCGCCATTTACTACGCTCGCTCTCGGGTAGTTGCGACTCGTCGGGACCACCGCCGAGCACCGAGATAATGCGCGGACGGTCGTGGCTCGAAAGCAGATTGAGCGCGCAGGCCAGTGCCTCGCGCGGGTAGTTCTCGCGCAGTGTCTCGATGTCCTCGGCAGCCTGATAAGCATCTCTGTAGCCCATCAAAAAGCCGATGACCATGTCGCGGAAGGGGTAGTCCATGGCGGAATCGAGTTCGGAGCCCTGCAGATAACGGCGCAGATGGCCATAGCTGATCTTGTTGGAAGCGTCCTCCCAGACTTCGCCGAGCAGCAGCGCATCGGGCTTCTCTTCGAGCACGGCGGCCTTGATATCGGCCAGGAAGTCATCGGAAAGCTCGTCGGCCACATCGAGTCGCCAGCCGTGGGCACCGGCGCGCAGCCACTTGCGAATGACGCCGTCCTTGCCCAGAAGCTTTTTACGCACGAGCTCGGAATTCTCGTTGAGGGCGGGCATGTTGCTCACGCCCCACCAGCAGTCATACGTGCCGTCCTCGTGGAAGGTAAACGCATCGCGCCACGGGGAGTCCTCGCTCTGCCACGCGCCGACGCCGGGATAGTTGCCGTAGCGGTTAAAGTAGATCGAGTCGTCGCCCGTATGGTTGAAGACGCCGTCCAGGATGATGGAAATGCCGAGCTTCTCGGCCGCCTCGCATAGCTCCGTAAAGTCCTGCTCGGTTCCCAGAATCGGGTCGATCTTGGTGTAATCGGCCGTGTCGTAGCGGTGGTTGCTCGCGGCCTCAAAGATCGGGTTGAGGTAGATGGCCGTAAAGCCCAGCTCGGCGATGCGGGGCAGGTCATTTTGGATACCCTTGAGAGAGCCGCCGTAAAAATCCCAGGTCTTGATGGATCCGTCCTCGGCACGCTCGTACACGGGCGGCTCGTTCCAGTCCTCGACCATGCGACGCTGGATTCCGTTACGCGGTTTTTCGACCTCGGCCAGCGTGCGTTCGCGCCAGTTTTCGTCGCGGGCGTAGCGGTCGGGGAAGATCTGGTAGACCATGCCGTGCTCGTACCAGGTGGGACGGTTCTCGCGGTGCTTGTAGACGGTAATCTGGAAGGACGGAACCTCGGCGTAGTCGTATACAACGCCCTCGCCGCCGGTGCGACCCTGCGGCGCACCCAAGCGGACCTCGGACTGGCCTTCGATATTGCATATAAAGCTGTACCATACAAGACAGGGCTCGGCGCAGTTGAGCTCACCGGTAAAGATGCCATCGCCCTTGTGCTCCATGGGGATTAAGGTCTCTCCGATGCCGTCGACCCAGGTGCGCAGGGTGAGCGTTGCCTGGTTGGGGTCGGCATCCTCCAAAATCACCGAAAGCGAAACGGAAGTTCCAGTGGTCACAGCGCCAAAAGGAGTGCGAAACTGCGTCAGGCGGCTGTTGTGTATCAATCTCATAGTACGGTCCAGTTCTATACAATCATGGCCAGCGGGTCATGGGCTTAACGCACAGTGCATAAGTATATCCGTTGCACTTTAGTTGTATAAACTACAGTCGCTCACTATCGGCGAACGGTTGTCCTAGAGAATCGTTTTACCAACTATCTACAGAGAAGGGGCGCCCGGTTGGAGCGCCCCTTGTTTAGGGTTTTTATTAGGTTTTAGATCGTCTGTGGGCTAGTGGCGCTTGCGGGTGGCCGTTGCCTTGCGGACGGAGGTCTTCTTGGTCGGAGCCTTTTCCTCGGCTGGAGCGGCGGGGGAGACCGGGGCCTTCTTGGCGGGTTCAGTCTTTGCCGTAGCCTTCGGAGCGGTCTTGACCTCGGCGGCCTTCGGTTCCGGCTCGGCCTTTACTGCGGGTTTGTCCTTGGCTTTAGCCTCTGCCTTGGGAGCGGCTGTCTTGGTCGTAGCCTTTTTGGCCGTTGTCGTGGCGCGCTTGCGTGTGGTGGTCTTGGCGGCCGGCTTTGCCTCGACCGTTGCCTCGGCCTTGGGCTCGGAGGGCGCCTCCTCGACCTTGACGGCGGGCTTTGCAGCAGCCTTCGGGGCCGTCTTCGCGGCGGCCTTCGTCGTAGCAGTCTTGGTCGCCGGCGACTTCGCAGCCGTGGCCTTCTTGGCGGTTGCGGTCTTGGTTGCGGTCTTGGTCGCGGTCGTCTTCTTGGCAGCGGTCTTGGCCGGAGCCTTTGCCGCGGTCTTAGCCTCGGCAATGGTAGCCTCAGCGGTGGCCTCGGCCTTTACCTCGGGAGCGGCCTCGGCTTCGACAGCCTTCTTGGCAGCGGCGGTCGTACGCTTACGCGTGGTGGTTGCCTTGGAAGTAGTGGTCTTGCTCGTAGCGGCCTTCGTGGTCGTGGCCTTCTTAGCCGTTGTCTTGCGGGTCGTCGTCTTCTTGGCGGTAGGCTTCGCCGTGGGCTTTACCTCGCCGTCGTCAGCCGGCTTCTCCTCGGCCTTGGGCTCCTCGGCAGCAGCGGGCTCCTTAACGGGTGCCGCAGGCTCGGCCTCGGCAGCAACGGGCTCCTTAACGGGTGCCGCAGGCTCGGCCTCGGCAGCAGCGGGCTCCTTAACGGGTGCCGCAGGCTCGGCCTCAGCAGCAGCGGGCTCCTCCACAGCCGCAGCAGCCTCCACTGCCACCGGCCTCTCAATCTCCGGATGCATAAAGAAGTACAGGTCCAGATACTTATCGGCCGAACGTGTCCAGCTAAAGTCCTGGCTCATGGCCTGCGTGACCAGCTGATCCCAGGCCTTGCGGTTATCCCAGAACAGGCGAGCCGCGCGGAACACCGCGTCGCCCATCTCGTCGCCGTTAAAGTGACTAAATGAGAAGCCCGTGCCCTCGCCGGTAAACTCGTTGTACGGTTGCACGGTGTCCTTCAGGCCACCGGTCTCGCGCACAATGGGCAGGGTGCCGTAGCGCATGGCGATGATCTGCGACAGGCCACAGGGCTCAAACTTCGAGGGCATCAGGAACATATCGGCGGCGGCGTACATGCGCTGCGAAAGTGCCGGGTCAAACTCGATACGCGCCGCCATGGTGCCGGGGTATTTGCCCTGGAAGTAGCGCAGGCCGTCCTCGTAGTCGCGGTCGCCGGTACCCAGCACGGCCACCTGAACGCCACCGGACAGGATGCGGTCGAGCGCGTACATGACTAGGTCCATGCCCTTCTGTCGCGTCAGGCGCGTGACCATCACCATAAGCGGGCGGTCGTTGCGAATCTCGAGCCCCAACTCCTCCTGCAGTTTGGCCTTGCATACGGCCTTCCCCGCACGGTCATCAACCGTGTAGTTGGCGGCAATGCGCTTGTCGGTCGCCGGATCAAAACCCACAACGTCAATGCCGTTGAGGATACCCTGCAGAGCGTACGAACGCTCGCGCAGCACGCCGTCCAGGCCCTCGCCAAACTCGGGCGTCTGGATCTCGCTCGCATAGGTGGGGCTCACCGTGGTGATGGCATCGGCATAGTGCAGCGCGCCCAGCATATAGTTAATGCTGCAGGCGTCACAGCGCAACTGCGTGGCGGCTGCCGGAATATGCGCCATACCCAGTATGTCTTCCATCACGGTGTCGCTAAACTGGCCCTGGAACGCCACATTGTGGATCGAGAACACGGTCTTGACGCGGTCGTACAGCGGCAGGCCTTGGTAGAACTCTCGCAAGAACACGGGCGCCAGCGCCGTCTGCCAGTCGTTGCAGTGCAGGATGTCGCACTCAAAGCCTTCGGGCAGGTGCTGCAGGCTCTCGGTGATGGCCTTGGAGAAAAACGCGAAGCGCTCGCCATCGTCAAAGAAGCCGTAGGGATAGTCGCGCGCAAAGTAGTGCTCGTTGTCCACGAACATATAGGTGACGCCGTCGTGCTCGAGCTTCTCCAACCCGCAGTACTCGTTGCGCCAGCTCAGGCTCACGTAAAAGTCGGCAAAGTGCTCCATCTGCGCCTTGTACTCGTCCTTGATGGTGGCGTACTTGGGCACCATCACAATGACTTCGGCGCCAGCGCGCACGAGTGCCGCAGGCAGCGAGCCCGCCACGTCACCCAAGCCGCCGGTCTTAACAAACGGCGCGCACTCGGCCGAGGCAAACACGATCTGCATCTTTTTGCTGGTTTGTGCCATTATGTCTCCCATGTTGCAATTCGAGAATAGCCGCCTGGCGCTAACCGGGCGACTATTCTACAAGTTTCGTGCGATTATGTGGTGCCAACGTTAACGAGCGATGGTGGTATCGGAAGTTAACGGAGCCTTGCCCAGCACCAGGATGTTCTCGGGCGTACCGCGAAGCTCGGTGTTGGTGGGAACCACGTTGTTCTTGTCCAGGATGGCGTTCTCAACACGGGCGCCGCTCTTGATGATGCAGCTCTGGTTGATGATCGAGTTGGTCACCGAGGCGCCTTCCTCGATCACAACGCCGCGCGACAGGATCGAGTTGCGCACGGTGCCCTTGATGATGCAGCCGGCCGAGATGATCGAGTTGCAGGCGTGGCTGCCGGTCGCGTAACGCGAAGGCGGCACGTCGTGGGCCTTGGTCAGGATCGGGCGCTCGGGGTCAAAGAGCCGATCGGCCACGGTCTGGTCGAGCAGGTCCATGCTGCGACGATACAGCGACTTCTCGCTAAACACGCCCACGACCTCGCCCTTGTACTTGTAGCTGCACACGTCGATGTTGCCAAAGTCGCCCTGGAGTGCCTCGAGCAGGTCCAGATAGTCGGCGGCCTGGTAGTGGTCGATGATCTCGAGCAGCGTCTCGCGGTTGACGATGCAGCAGTCCATAGAGGCGTTGTCGCCGTACGCGACGCCGGCGCTTACGCCCGTCAGGCGGCCGTTCTCGTTGATATCGAGCTTGGTCTCGTCTTCGACGTTGTGCGTGGCCTTGCAGTACACCACGGTCATCTGGGCACCGGATTTCTCGTGCGCCTCGATGATGGTGTTGAGGTCCATGTTAAAGATGACGTTGGTGCCCATCATCACAACATAGGGCTTGTCCGAGCGCTGGAACAGCGTCTTGTTGGAGATGATGTCGCGGAGCAAGAAGCGCATGCCGCCCTTGGTGGTGCCATACGCGTTGCCGGGCACCATGAACAGGCCGCCGTTCTTGCGGTCCAGGCCCCAGTCCTTGCCCGAGCCCACGTGGTCGATCAGCGAGCGGTAGTTGCCCGGCATGACAACGCCGACGGTCTTAATGCCGGCATTCATCATGTTGGACAGCGGAAAGTCGATCAGGCGGTAGCGGCCCAAAAACGGAACGGACGCGATGGGGCGATCCTTGAGCAGCACGCTGCCGTAGGTCGAAGAGTAGTTAGCGGTGATATAGCCGATGGCCTTGCGATTGATCATCGGATCATTCCCCCTTCCCGACAACGACGTCATTTCCAACGACGGCCGTATCCTTGGTGGTATCGACAGAGCCGAGCTTCACGCCCTCTTCGACCGTGGAGTTCTCGCCCAAAATAGCGCGGCAAATGTGCGCGCCGCTCTTAACATGCGCACCCGGCAGCAGCACGGAGTCCTCGACCACGGCGCGCTCCTCAATGATGACATCGGTCGAAAGGATCGAGTGGCGAGCGGTGCCGTAGATCTTGCAACCATTGGAGACCAGGCAGTCGTCCAGGCGACCGTCCGGGCCAATGTAGTGCGGCGGACGCGTGGTGATGTTGGACATGATGGGGAAGCTCTT
Source organism: Collinsella sp. LCP21S3_D3 (assembly GCF_052118305.1). Taxonomy (NCBI): domain Bacteria; kingdom Bacillati; phylum Actinomycetota; class Coriobacteriia; order Coriobacteriales; family Coriobacteriaceae; genus Collinsella; species Collinsella sp. LCP21S3_D3. The sequence goes on along the minus strand of NZ_JBQKHK010000014.1, from coordinate 29,126 downwards.
GTCAAACAGATCGAACTCGGGGTTGTTGCCCAGCAGGTCCATCGAGGTCTCGTGGAAGCTGGCGATGGTGCCAACATCCTTCCAAAAGCCGTGGAACTCGTAGCTGTACAGGCGCTTGTCCTCGCCGAGCAGCTTGGGGATGATGTCCTTGCCAAAGTCGTGGCTCGAGCGCTGGTCCAGAGCGTCCTCCTCGAGCGCCTTGACCAGCACGTCGGCCGAGAAGATGTAGATGCCCATGGACGCGAGGTTCGAATCGGGCTTCTCGGGCTTCTCCGTGAACTTGGTGATGCGGCCGTCCTCGGGGTCGGTGGTCAGGATGCCAAAGCGGCTGGCCTCCTCCCACGGCACGGGCATAACGCTCACCGTGAGGTCGGCGTTGTTCTCAATGTGCGTCTTGAGCATCTTGCGGTAGTCCATGCGGTACAGATGATCGCCCGAAAGAATCAGGACGTATTTGGGGTCGTTGGACTTGATGTAGTCGAGGTTCTGCGTGATGGCGTCGGCCGTGCCCGCATACCATGCGCCACCGGTTTGCGTTTCGTACGGCGGCAGGATCGACACGCCACCGTCGCGGCTGTCCAGATCCCACGCCTCGCCAGAGCCCACGTAGGCATGCAGCAGGTAGGGACGATACTGCGTCAGAACGCCCACCGTGTCGATGCCCGAATTGGAGCAGTTGGACAGCGAAAAGTCGATAATGCGGAACTTGCCGCCAAAGCTAACCGCCGGTTTAGCGATCTTTTGGGTGAGTGCCCCCAATCGACTGCCCTGTCCTCCTGCGAGGAGCATCGCGATGCATTCTTTCTTACTCATCGGTTTCTCCTTCTGTCATCGATGTTCCTAAACCCATTAGCGACGGGCGCGGCGCTCGGTCGCGCCCGTCGAGTAATGCCGTGCGGCAAAGGGAACTCGCGGCCTTTAAGCGTGCCAGATCTCGTCGCGGTACTCGCGAATGGTGCGGTCGCTCGAGAACCAGCCGCTCGAGGCGGTGTTGAGCAGCGCCTTGCGGTTCCAGGTCTCCTGGTCGCCATAGCTGCCCGTGAGCTTCTCCCATGCATCCACGTAGCTGCGGAAGTCCGCCATGACCAGGTCGGGGTCGTTGTTGTTCATAAGCTCGTTGTAGATGCTCTCAAAGTTGCCCGAAAGGCCGGCAAACGTGTTGTCCTTGAGCTCATCCATCACGCGGCCCAGACGTTCGCGATCATTGTTGAGCGTATCCCACGCAAAGTAGCTGTTCGATGCCCAGAGCTGCTCGACCTCGGGAGCGGTCAGGCCAAAGATCGCCTCGTTCTCGCGGCCGGCCAAATCGGCGATTTCGATGTTGGCACCGTCGAGGGTGCCCAGCGTAATGGCGCCGTTCATCATGAGCTTCATGTTGGACGTGCCCGAGGCCTCCTTGCCAGCTGTGGAAATCTGCTCCGAAATCTCGGCGGCGGGGTAGATGAGCTGTGCGTTGCTCACGCGGAAGTTGGGGATAAAGCAGACCTTCATGACCTCGTTGACGCGCGGGTCGTTGTTGATGACCTCGGCCACCGAGTTGATCAGGCGGATGGTCTCCTTGGCAAAGGTGTAGCTCGAGGCAGCCTTGCCGCTAAAGATAAAGGTCGTCGGTGTCACGTGGAAGTTGGGATTGGCGATGCGACGGTTGTAGATGTCCATCACCTTCATGATGTTCATGAGCTGGCGCTTGTAGGCATGAAAACGCTTTACCTGAACATCGAAGACGGTGTTGGGGTCAATAACCAGACCGGTCTCTGCCTTAACGTAGGCAGCAAGGCGCTCCTTGTTGGCGCGCTTGGAGGCACCCACGGCCTTAAGGAACTCGGTGTCGTTCTGAAAACCTTTAAGTTTCTCCAGCTCAAAGGCGTCCTTCAGCCAGCCGTCGCCAATGGCCTCGGTCACGAGCTTGGCGTAGGTGGGGTTGGCCTCGGCAAAGAAGCGACGGTGCGAGATGCCGTTGGTCTTGTTGTTGAACTTCTCGGGAGTCAGGGCATAGAAGTCCTTGAGCACATTGTTCTTGATGATATCGGAGTGAATCTTGGCCACGCCGTTGACGCTGTGGCTGCAGATCACGGACAGGTTGGCCATGCGAACCTCGCCGTCCCATAGGATGGCGGTCTGGCGCAGACGCTCCTGCCAGCCCTCCTGCGTGGTATCGAACGACTCATGCCAACGACGGCTGATTTCGTCGATGATCTGGTACACACGGGGGAGGAGCTTGGAGAACGTGCCGATGGGCCACTTCTCCAGGGCCTCGGGCAGGATGGTGTGGTTGGTGTAGCTCACGACCTGCGTCACGATGTTCCAGGCGTCATCCCACTCGAGCTTCTTCTCGTCGATGAGGATGCGCATGAGCTCGGGGCCGCACATGGCGGGGTGCGTATCGTTGGTGTGGATGGCCACAAACTGCGGCAACAGCTCCCAGTTCGCGCCGTGCTCCTTCTCAAAGGTGTCGAGCAGGCTATAGATACCGGCCGAGACAAACAGGTATTCCTGCTTTAGACGCAGCAGACGGCCGTGCTCGCCGGCGTCGTTGGGGTAGAGGATGGCGCTGATGGCCTCGGCCTCGGCGCGCTCGGCGTCGGCCAGGGCGTAGTCGCCGCGGTTGAAGGCCTCAAGGTCAAAGTGCTCCTCGACCGGCTCAGCGGCCCAGACGCGCAGCTTGTTGACGGTCTCGCCGGCATAGCCCACCACGGGGATGTCATAAGGGACGGCCAGGATGTCCTGCGTGTCCACGGTTCGATAGAACGTGCGGCCGTTCTCCTCAAAGCCCTCGACGCGTCCACCAAACTTAATGGTCACGGCCTTGTCCTGACGACGGACCTCCCAGGGATAGCCGTTGGTGAGCCACTCGTCGGTGGTTTCGACCTGGCTGCCGTTGACGATCTCCTGTTTAAACAGGCCGTAGCGGTAGCGCATGCCGTTGCCGTAGCCGGCAATGCCCTCGGCTGCCATGGAATCCAGGAAGCATGCGGCCAGACGACCCAGGCCACCGTTGCCCAGCGCCGGATCGGGCTCCTGGCTCTCGATGACGGACAGGTCAAGCCCCATGTCGTCGAGCGCCTCGGCGACCATGTCGCGCACGCCAAAGTTGAGCAGGTAGTTGTCGAGCAGGCGGCCGATCAAAAACTCGATCGAGAAGTAGTACACCCGCTTCTTGCCCTCGGCGGTGGCGCGGGCGTCGCTCTTGGTGGCAACGGTGCGGGCCTTTTCGGCCACGAGCTTGGCCAGGGCGTTAAAGCGATCTAGGTCGCTGGCGGCCTCGACGCTCTTGCCGCTAATGCTCATGACGGCATCACGATAGAGCTCGGTAAACTCCTGCTTGTTGTCGAAGATCTTATTCATACGTTCCTTTCCCCCGGGGATGTTTCTCCCGGAACGGTTGTGACTTGTATCCTACGCCCCGCTGGGACGGGTAATTACAGCTGTAACGGCTTTGTTACGCATCCTTAGGTGACGACTTAACAGAGGCAGACTTGGCTTTGGTAGCGGCCTTTTTGGCAGCCGGCTTCTTGGTCGCGGTAGCCTTGGCAGCGGGCTTTGCGGCGGCCTTAGCCTTGGCCTTGGTCGTCGTGGCCTTCGCCTTGGCCGGAGCCTTCTTGGCGGCCGCTGGCTTGGGCTTCACCGAGGACGCACGCTTGCGGGTCGCCTTCTTGGGCTCCTCGACCACGGGCGGCTTATAGCTGCTGGGGCCGCGACGCTTAAGCACCACGCCTGCCAGGCTGGGCACCTTAATCTCGATAGAGTCCATCTGCCCGTTCCAGGGATAGGGCTCGCTCGAGCAGGTGTAGGGCTCCTCGCCAGCATAGCCGCTGCCGCCAAACTCGGGACGGTCGGAGTCAAAGATGACCTCCCAGTCGCCCTCACGCGGCACGCCCACACGGAAGCTCTCGTAGGCCGCCGGGTCAAAGTTGATCAGGATCACGAGGTCGTCATCGACGTCCTCGCCCTGACGCACAAAGCTCACGATGGACTGCTTGGAGTTGTCCGCGTCGATCCAGGTAAAGCCATCGTCATTGTAGCCGCGCTCGTACAGGGCGGGCTCGGCGGTATACAGGTGGTTGAGCGCCTTAATGAACGCCTGATGGTGTGCATGGGTCTCATACTGCTCAGTCAAGAACCACTGAATAGATTCGTAGTAGCGCCACTCGATAAACTGGCCGATCTCGTTGCCCATAAAGTTGAGCTTGGCACCGGGGTGCGTCATCTGGTAGAAGGCGAGCGTGCGCAGGCCGGCAAACTGGCGCCACCAGTCACCCGGCATGCGGCCGATGAGCGAGCACTTGCCGTGCACGACCTCGTCGTGGCTCAGCGGGCAGATAAAGTTCTCGGTAAAGGCGTACATGATGGAGAACGTGAGCAAGCCGTGATTGCCGGGGCGCCACGGAAAATCGGTCTGCATGTAGTGCAGGGTGTCGTTCATCCAGCCCATGTCCCACTTGTAGTGGAAGCCCAGGCCGCCGTCCTGCGGCGGATAGGTCACAAGCGGCCACGCGGTGGACTCCTCGGCCATCATCATCACGTCGGGGTAGTGCGCCTCAACAGCGCAGTTGACCTGACGGATAAACGCGCTGGCGTCCAGGTCCTCCTCGGTACCGTACTTGTTGAACTTCTTTTGGCCAGGATCGTCAATGCCAAAGTTGAGGTACAGCATGCTGGACACGCCGTCCATGCGAATGCCGTCCACATGGAAGTTCTCGATCCAGTACAGCACGTTGGAGACCAAGAAGGAGCGGACCTCGCCGCGGGCGAAGTCAAACTTGTGCGTGCCCCAGTTGGGGTGAATCTCGTGCTCAAACAGCATGTGGCCGTTAAAGGTGGCAAGGCCGTGGGAGTCGGCGCAAAAACCGCCGGGCACCCAGTCCATGATCACGCCGATGCCCGCCTCGTGGCACGCATCGATAAAGTGCATGAGCTGCTGCGGGTTGCCGTAGCGCGACGTGGCGGCAAAGTAGCCGGTCGTCTGATAGCCCCAGGAGCCATCGAAGGGGTGCTCCATAAGCGGCATGACCTCGATATGCGTGTAGCCCATATCGCGCACGTAGTCCACGAGCTCCACCGACAGGTCGTCGTAGGTGTAAAACTCGCCGCGCTGCGCAGGGAAGGGGTCCATGGGACCGGGGTAGTTGCCGTACTCGTCCGGCTCGCCCTGTGGCTCGTCTCCGTGGCGCTTCCACGAGCCAATATGCACCTCGTAGATGTTGAGCGGCTGCGACATGTGGTTGTGGCCGGCGCGGCGCTTGAGCCACGCGGCGTCGTTCCACTGGTAGCCATCGAGGGTCCACAGCACGCTCGCCGTTCCCGGAGGGCACTCGGCCTTAAAGGCGTACGGATCGGCCTTGTAGAGCTTTTCGCCCTCGTTGGTCTCGATGAGGTATTTATAGAGCTGGCCCTGCTCGGCGCCAGGAATAAAGCCTTCCCAGATAGCGCTCGTGTGTACGGGCACCAGCGGGTTGGCTTGTTCGTCCCAATTGTTGAATTCACCGATAACGTGGACGCTCTTAACGTCGGGCGCCCAAACGCAAAAACGCCAGCCGCGCGTGCGCTGCTGCGTGTCGGGATGCGCGCCCATCTTTTCCCAGCTGCGCTCCCACATTCCAATGCCAAACAGATAGACATCGTCCTTGGTGAGCTCCGGTGCGTGCGGGGCGGCTTTACGGGTAGCGGGCTTTTTGGTTGCTGGCTTTAGCTTTGTATCGCTCACGTTTGATCCCATCATGACGCGGCAGCGTGTTGCCTTGGTGACTAGATGCGAAAGGTCCAAGGCTGCACGAATCGAAGGGACGGCGATAGCTCTATGAGTCGTCCCACCTCGCGTGCACGGTGGAACTTTCGGCAAAAACCACAATAACACCTGTCCGTTACTTTTATGGACGAAAGTGGATTTACGGTGGCGTTTAATCGGTGAGCGCCATGTTTATGCCACTGACAGAATTGCGATGGTAAAACTCTTGACAGTTTTACCAATTAGGGTTTCAAGATTTTTAGATTTACGTTTGGTAAAACGTTTTTAGCAGGTTGTTTACCATTTGACATTGAAAGGTTTGCGAATGAACCACACAGCCGCCTCTAATGTTGCTTTTATTTTTGATTGCGACGGCACACTGGTAAATAGCACCCCCGTTTGGGGCTATGCGCAGCCCGAGTTATTGCACCGTCACGGCATTGATGTAACGGTCGACGATTTTGCCCAGTTTGAGCATTTGTCGCTCGAGGACGAGTGCCAGGCCTATCACGACACGTGGGGCATTGGCGCAAATGGCGAGGAGCTGTATCGCGAGCTGAGCGACATCCTGATCGATGGCTACTCCAAGGTGCCGCCGCGCGAGGGGCTCCGGGCATTTTTGGAGCAGGCGAAATTGGCCGGCATTGCTATGTGCGTGGCCACGTCCACGCCGGCCAAGCTGGTGCAGTCCGCACTCGTGGGTGCGGGGCTCGACGCCTACATGGAGTTTATTACTACGACGGGCGAGGCGGGCCGCTCCAAGCAGTTCCCCGATGTGTACGAGCTGGCGCTGTGCCGCCTTGAGGAGCGCCACGGGCATAAGTTTGAGCGCGCGTGGGTGTTTGAAGACGCCGTCTTTGGCCTTAAGAGCTCTGGCACTGCAGGCTTTAAGCGGGTGGGCATTTATGACCCGCACGGCCGTATGGAGCGCGACGAGGTTCGCGATAACTGCGATATCTTTATCGATAGCTATGAGGACCTGGATCTGGCCCGCGTGCTTGCGTTTAAGGGCTAGGCGAGGGCCGTGGCTTGTAAGGTATTAGTTGTTTGCGGCTCGCCGGTGGTGGCGAGCGCGGATCTGTTGCGTCGACTAGCGGGGGAGTGCGACCACGTTGTCGCCGTGGACTGCGGGCTCGACGCGCTGCTGGGTGCTGGCCTGGGTTGCGACGTGTATGTAGGAGATGCCGACACGGTGAGCGACGCTGGTCGCGCGTTGGTCGATACCGCCGAGACCTTTGAGGTTGAGCGCCACGACCCCTACAAGGACTATACCGATCTGGCGCTGGCGCTCGATTCCGTCCGACGTCGCTGGCCGGGTGCCGAAGTGGTTGCGACCTGCGCCACCGGCGGTCGCCCGGACATGGCCCTGTCTGTGTTAGGGCTACTGGCAGGCTATGCGGACGCCCCCGTCTGGATCGAAGAAGACGAAGTGACGGCCAGAATCCTGCACCAAGACGAGACCTGGACCATTGAGGGCTCCGAGGGCAAAACCTTCTCCATCATCGCCATAGCCCCTGGGACAGTAGTAAGCGAACACGGCCTAGAATGGGAGCTAGATCGGAGCTCGCTGGGCCTGTTGGCCGACACCGGCATCTCTAATGTCGTAAGGAAAACTGCCAAGATTCAAGTCCACCAAGGAACGGCAATCGCCTACCTCTACAAGTAAGGTGCCGCCGCGTGAGGGTTTTATCGGGACGGTGGGCGAGTAGGCAATCGCCGCGTGAGGGTTTTATCGGGACGGTTGGCGAGTAGGCATTCGCCGCGTGAGGGTTTTATCGGGACGGCGGGCGAGTAGGCAATCGCTGCGTGAGGGTTTTATCGGGACGGTGGGCGAGCAGGCAGTCGCCGCGTGAGGGTTTTATCGGGACGGTGGGCGAGCAGGCAGTCGCCGCGTGAGGGTTTTATCGGGACGGTGGGTTAATTAGCTGGTTTTGGCTAAGCCAAAACCAGCTAATTCAGCCCCGTCCCAGGAAAACCCGTAAGTAAGAAGATCAATCCAAAAAACTTCTTGCACAACCAAGGATCTTCCCCTATAGTATCTCCTCGTCACGGGGGCGTAGCTCAGCTGGGAGAGCGCTTGACTGGCAGTCAAGAGGTCAGGGGTTCGATCCCCCTCGTCTCCACCATCGTGAATGCAAAGGCCTTCGGAAAACCGAAGGTCTTTTTTCATACGTGTCCACACTACAAACCAGAGTGACGCTCGCATCAACCTGTAAAAAGTTGCGCAATTACCTCCCCGTTTTGTACAAAGTTTGTTAGCCAAACATAATAGTTTGAGCAATTCACGCCGCCAGTAATACAACTCAGGCAGTGCTCACCAACCCACACACCCCCATAAACCTGCGGCAATGTGTGCAAGGCGGCACAATATCCCCCATAACCACGGCAAGTAACCAATATGTTGCTAAACACACCCCAAAACGTATGGGCTATCTGCTGTGCTAGGATAAATAACGTTACATGGGTTCAACTGTGCTCACGGCTCCAGCAAGCCGCAAAGCGCAGGGTCGATCAGCATCCGGCCGTAACGGCGGTGCCAGAAAAAACCACGAACTCCAATAGCGTCGTCATGCGTATCGCATCGAAAGGCTTTGTTTTTGTCTATGTGCAAGCTGTTCTCTCGATTCGATATTTCATGACTCATCGCAGCAGTCCTACAGCTGTTTGCGTGCGATCCAGTTTTGTTCCCGCTTGACTGGATCGCACGCAGCTAGCTGGGGTCGTGGTCATTTTGCGATACACGTCCGCGTCTCTAGCAACTGCACTTATACATACCGTTCACGGTGGGGCAGAGCCACGCGCTTGTCTAACTGGGCTCAGGGTTTGAATATGGAGCGCCTTCGCGCACAAGCGCCCTGGCGAAGCCATACCTAAACCCCGTGAGCCACACGTAAGACAGCAAGGGGGTGGTGCTCGTGTGGTATGTGATCCAGGTCATTAATGGTCGCGAAAATGTAATGCGCGAGCGCATTGAGCGAATGGTGCCGGCTGGCACCATTCAGGAGCTCTTTTATCCCCAATTTCAAACCGAGATAAAGGTACACGGCGAATGGGTCAACACGACCAAGCCGCTCTTTCCCGGTTATCTTATCTGCGACACGGCAGATCCCCGCATCGTGCAACAGTACTTGCTTCGCATGGACGACTTTGCCCGGGTGCTATCCCAGGACGGTCAGTTTGTGCCGCTGGCAAAAGAAGAGGTCCAGCTTATTGGCGGCTTTACGCATAAGGGAGACCGCGTTGTGCCCATGAGCGAGGCCTTAAAAGACGGCGACCAGGTCGTAGTGACGGCAGGTCCGCTGCTGGGCCACGAAGGCCTTATCAAATCCATTAACAGACGCAAGAGCACTGCTTATTTGGAGCTCGACCTGTGTGGCCGACGCGTAACTACACGCGTTGGCCTTGCCGTGCTTTCAGCCGAGCAGCGCGCAATGCGAAACCTAAAAAGGGCGATCGCCTAGCTGCTGGCGATTTTCTCGCAAAACAGGGAGGATCCCCGATCTGGGGACGAAGTCTTGGAAGAAAACGTGTCGGATAAAACAGAATTTGCAACGGATGCGCCCGTGGGGGCGGCGCTCATCGCTCAGGCCATGGAACGGCGTGAGTGCGCCGGTCGCTACAAGGCCATGCAATCCATCATAGACTGGGATCGCTCGCGCCTGGCCTACCGTGCCGTCAAGCGCGCCTTCGACATTGCGTTCAGCGGTGCCGTGCTCGTCGTCATCGCTGTACCCAGCCTTGTGCTCGCCGCGGCCATCCGTCTGGAGAGCGAGGGCAACCCGTTCTACAGCCAGATTCGCGTGGGCCAGTCCCGCCCCGACGGCAGCCTGACCACGTTCCGCATGTGGAAGTTTCGCTCCATGTACAGGGACGCCGACGATCGCCTCGCCGAGCTCAAGGATCAGAACGAGATCGCCGGCGCCATGTTCAAGATGAAGGAGGACCCCCGCGTCACCAAGATCGGTAGGTTCATCCGCAAGCACTCCATCGACGAGTTCCCGCAGTTCCTCAACGTATTCCTGGGGCAGATGTCCGTCGTCGGGCCCAGGCCGCCGTTGCCGAATGAGGTTGCGGAGTATACGGAGTACGACCTGCAACGTTTGGCCGTGAAGCCCGGGATCACCGGACTCTGGCAGGTTACGGAGCGCAACTCTACCGGTTTCGACGGCATGGTCCGCCGGGACCTCGAGTACATAGCAAAACGCGGAATCGTTATGGACCTCAAAATCGTCCTCCTCACGGTTCTGGAGGTCTTCAACGGGAGCGATGCGTACTAATGCAACATGTTTTCATCATCGGATCCAAGGGGATTCCGGCAAACTACGGCGGCTACGAGACGTTCGTGGAGAAACTGACCGAGAATCAGGTATCGCACGACATCAAGTACCACGTGGCATGCGCCGTGGACTCCGCCGAGCAAGTCGGCGAGTTCGAGCACAACGGGGCGCACTGCTTCAACGTGCTGCGCAGGCCCGTCGGCGCCGCGAGGGCTATCTTCTACGACATCGACGCCCTCAAGTGGTGCATCGCCTATATCGAGGAGCACCGAGTCCAGCACCCCATCGTCTACGTGCTGGCCTGTCGCATCGGGCCGTTCTTCGGCAGGTACGTGAACAGGATCCACGCCCTTGGCGGCGAGGTCCTCGTGAACCCCGACGGGCACGAATGGAAGCGCGCCAAGTGGAGTGCACCCGTCCGAAAGTACTGGAAGCTCTCGGAGCGCGGGATGGTCAAGCACGCCGACCTGATGGTGTGCGACTCCAAAAACATCGAGAAGTACGTTCTCGAGGAGTATTCCGACCTGCACCCCGAGACGACCTTCATCGCCTACGGGGCCGACATCAGGCGCTCAGCGCTCGCGGACGACGACCCCAAGTTCACTGGATGGCTCTCCGAGAAGAGCCTCGAGCCCTTCGGCTACTACCTAGTTGTAGGGCGCTTCGTGCCTGAGAACAACTACGAGACCATGATCCGGGAGTTCATGGCTTCCGAATCTAAGCGGGATTTCGCGCTCGTGACGGGAGTGGACGACTCCTTCCTCGCAGAGCTCGAGCGGAAGACGCACTTCAAGTCCGACCCACGCATCAAGTTCGTCGGGACCGTCTACGACCAGGAGCTCCTGAAGAAGATCCGTGAGCAGGCTTACGGCTACTTCCACGGCCATGAGGTCGGGGGCACCAACCCGAGTCTTCTGGAGGCGCTGGCGTCAACGCGCCTCAACCTTCTTCTCGACGTCGGTTTCAACCGCGAGGTCGCTGAGGACTCGGCCCTGTATTGGGGCAAAGAGTCCGGAGACCTGGCTGAACTTATTAACCGTGCGGACATGATGGACTGGAATTCGATCGAGGAGCTTGATGCGGCCTCGACCTCCGTTATCCGCGACCGGTATTCGTGGCGGTTCATCACCGACAGCTACGAAGGCCTTTTCCTCGGAAGGTAATGGCGCTATGAAAGGCATCATCCTCGCCGGCGGGTCCGGCACGCGCCTGTACCCGCTCACGCTCGTGACCTCCAAGCAGCTGTTGCCGGTCTACGACAAGCCCATGATCTACTACCCGCTTAGCACCCTCATGCTGGCGGGCATCCGGGACATCCTGGTCATCTCCACCCCGACGGACCTCCCCAACTTCGAGCGCCTGCTCGGGGACGGCTCGCGCTACGGCGTGAACCTCTCCTACGCCGAGCAGCCGAGCCCCGACGGCCTGGCGCAGGCGTTCACCATCGGCGAGGACTTCATCGCCGGCGAGCCGTGCGCCCTCGTGCTCGGCGACAACATCTTCTACGGCAACGGCCTGTCGCGCCACCTGACGCGCGCCGTCCAGAACGCCGAGTCGGGCCGCGCCACGGTCTTCGGCTACCACGTGGACGACCCCGAGCGCTTCGGCGTTGTCGAGTTCGATGCGCAGGGGAGGGCCGTCTCCATCGAGGAGAAGCCCGCCGAGCCCAAGAGCTCCTACGCCGTCACCGGCCTGTACTTCTACCCGGGCGACGTGGCCGCCAAGGCGCATGAGGTCAAGCCGTCGGCCCGCGGCGAGCTGGAGATCACCACGCTCAACCAGATGTACCTGGAGGAGGGGACGCTGTCCGTCGTCACCCTCGGCCGCGGGTACGCGTGGCTGGACACCGGCACCATGGAGAGCCTGCACGAGGCGGCGGAGTTCGTCCGCGCCGTGGAGCACTCACAGGACCTGCCCGTGTCCGTCCCCGAGGAGATCGCCTGGGAGAACGGCTGGATCACGACCGAGGGGCTCAAGGGGGCCGCGGAGGCCTACGGCAAGTCGGTCTACGGCCGGCACCTGAAGAAGGTCGCCGCCGGCGAGATCGTCAACAGCCCGCGCGAGTACTAGGAACTGAGGAGACATACATATGGCAGAGGAGACCTTCTCCCCCAAGAACATCATCGTAACGGGCGGCTGCGGCTTCATCGGCAGCAACTTCGTCCACTACGTGGTCAACAACCACCCCGGGGTGCACGTTACCGTCCTGGACAAGCTGACCTACGCCGGCAACCCCGAGAACATCGCCGGGCTGCCCTCCGACCGCGTGGAGCTCGTCGTGGGCGACATCTGCGACGCCTCGCTTCTCGATAGGATCGTCCCGGGCCACGACGCCATCGTGCACTACGCCGCCGAGAGCCACAACGACAACTCCATCGCCGACCCCGAGCCCTTCCTGCGCACCAACGTCGAGGGCACCTTCCGCCTGCTGGAGGCCGTCCGCAAGTACGGCATCCGCTACCACCACGTGTCCACCGACGAGGTCTACGGCGACCTCGCGCTCGACGACCCCGCCAAGTTCACCGAGGAGACGCCGTATAAGCCGAGTTCTCCGTACTCGAGCACCAAGGCGTCCTCCGACATGCTCGTGCGCGCCTGGACCCGCACCTACGGCCTTCGCACCACGATCTCCAACTGCTCCAACAACTACGGCCCCTACCAGCACGTGGAGAAGTTCATCCCCAGGCAGATCACGAACATCATCGACGGCGTGCGCCCCAAGCTCTACGGTAAGGGCGAGAACGTCCGCGACTGGATCCACACCGAGGACCACTCCTCGGCCGTCTGGGACATCCTCACGAAGGGCCGCATGGGGGAGACCTACCTCATCGGCGCCGACGGCGAGAAGAACAACATCACGGTCCTGCGCATGATCCTGGAGGCGATGGGAAAGGACCCCGAGGACTTCGACTGGGTCGCCGACCGCCCCGGCCACGACCGCCGCTACGCCATCGACTCCACCAAGCTCCAGCGCGAGCTGGGCTGGAGGCCGGCCCACACCGACTTCGCCGAGGGGCTCAAGGCCACCATCGACTGGTACGTCGCCAACGAGTCCTGGTGGCGCCCGGCCAAGGAGGCCACCGAGGCCCGATATAAGGCCCAAGCAAGCATGTCTGATGTTGAAGCTATCGGTAACCAGTGTGGTTGAGTTTGATTCGCGTGATTTGGAAGGGGAATTGGCAGCGTGTCTAGCCGGGTTAATTTGCCTGGGATTTGTTTCCTTTGGGGGAGAGAGGGTGAATTATGAAGATAATCCTCGTTAATAAGTTTCATTATATTAAGGGCGGATCTGAAACCTATTACTTTGGTTTGGCTGACGGCCTTGTCAAAATGGGTCATGATGTTCATTTTTTCTCAATGAGAGATGAGCGCAATTTCCCCTGCGACGATGCTGATTTCTTCGTATCCCCTAAAGACTACAATTCGCCTACCGCTTTTGCTGATAAAGCAAAAGCGGCTGCTACTTTGATTTATTCCCAAGAATCTAAAAGGCGTTTTCAAGCACTTTGCGAGAGCGTGCGACCTGATGTTATCCATTTAAACTTGGTTCACCGACAGATAACGCTTGCCATTCTTGATGCGCCTTACATTAGGGAGCATCGAGTCCCTGTAGTGTTTACTTCGCATGACTACATACTCGTTTGTCCGAACTACGTGATGCTTGATGGCAACGGTACTGTCTGCGATGCATGCCTTGGAGGCCATTTTCTCAATTGCTTTAAAAATAAATGTGTTAAGGAATCATCGACAAAAAGCCTTCTTGCCTGCATGGAGGCTGAATTTCTTAAGGTGACAGATGCGTACAGTAAAATTGACCATATTATTGCTCCATCGATATTTATGAAATCAAAGCTCATCGAAAGCGGTATTTCTTCGGCAAAAGTGTCGTTCATGCAGAATTTTGTTAGCGATCATGTTCATGACTGTGCTGAAGATAGCTCTGATTACACCGATAGATATAACCCTTACATCCTGTATTTCGGACGGCTCTCATGTGAAAAGGGAGTTGACGTGCTGATTAAAGCAAGCTCAGTGCTTCCAGAAGGCTGGCGCCTTGTTATCGCAGGGGACGGGGCTGAGCGCAAGTCCTTGGAGGCTCTATCTTCTTCAAGCCGCAACAGAGTTGAGTTTTTGGGCTATAAGGCAGGCGCCGAGTTGGTTCAATTGGTCGCCGGCGCCGCTTTGTCGGTTGCTCCATCCCGTTGGAGGGAAAACATGCCCTACTCCATCATGGAATCCTTTGCTTACGGCACTCCTGTTATCGGTACGACGATTGGTGGCATACCCGAGCTTGTTTTAGAAGGAGAAACGGGATTCCTCGCGGAGCCCGATGACGTTGATTCGCTGCGACAGGCGATAACAGCTGGCGTACGCGCATTTGACGATCGAGGTCAATACGAGGCAATTCAGGCGAAGTGCAAGTCTTATGTAATTAGGCGTTGCTCTCAGGATTCTTATCTGCAACGTCTCGTTTCTCTGTACCGAATTTTAATTGAAACGAAGTGCGATGAGTAAAAAGCAGTATTTAACTCTAGAAGAGGTTAAAGCGGAAGAGCTGAAAATCCTTAATGCGTTCGCGGCGTTCTGCAAGATGCATGAATTGAAATACTCTCTCGCGGGGGGCACTCTTCTGGGGGCGGTCCGGCATAAGGGTTTTATTCCATGGGACGATGATATTGATGTCTTAATGGGGCGACCTTGGTATGACAGGTTCTTGTCTTTTCGAGACAAGTTTGAATCCGAGCACGGCTATCGCGTCGTTGCATATCGAGGCACAAGAATCGATGCAACCCCCTACATCAAGATTGTGAACGACAGCATTCTGGTCAAGGCGGATATTGAGAGCTCGGTTCAGAAGCTGTGGATTGATGTCTTTCCTGTCGACGGGTTACCCGAAGATGAAACGGATCTCGAGTGTTTGTATTCGCGGGCGAGCCGTTTGCGCAAGGCGATTATTGTCTCTGGGGTAAACCCAAGCTCCGGAAGCACGAAGGCGAAAAAGATCGCGAAAGTCGCTGCACGAGTCTTTCTTTCGGTTCCTGGGGTTGTAGCTGAGGCAGGCGCGAAGCTTGACAGGCTGGGACGGGCTATTCCCTATGGTTCGACTCCCTATGTAGGCGGACTGACGTGGGGTCTTTACGGATCTGGCGAGCGTGTTTCGTATGAGGGGTTTGAGAACCAGATTTCTCTTCCTTTTGAGAACTATGAATTCACTTGTATGTCTTGTTGGCGCGAGTATCTGACTGGTCTTTACGGCGATTACATGAAGCTCCCGCCTGTGAACATGAGAGTCAGCCATGATGTTACAGCATGGCGCGTAGAGGATGGTGGCATCTAATGGAGAGCTTCCCAAGGGTTGTTGCGGTTATTTTTGCGGGCGGTGTAGGTTCCCGGATGCACTCGAAAGACCTGCCAAAGCAGTTTCTGCGTATTCACGGTGAGCCCATAATTGTGCGGACTGTTCGACACTTTCAGGAGCACCCGATGGTGGATGCCATTGTGGTGGTGAGTGGTGCGGACTGGCTTGACTATTCTCGCGATCTTCTCGAAGAAAGTCATATGTCTAAGGTTGCTGCGGTGGTTCCAGGAGGGCCTACTGGGCAGGAGTCGATTTTCCATGGGCTGCTTGCAGCAGATGAGCTCAGTGGGGGCGCGCGGACTGTCGTGCTTATTCACGATGGGGTTCGCCCACTCATAAACTCGCAGGTAATAACTGACAACATCGAGACGGTCTGCAGTACCGGTTCCGCGATAACCTGTGTGCAGGCTAAAGAAACAGTGCTCGTGATGGGAGCTGACGGCGGTGCCGAATCAATTCCCGATCGTTCTACCCTCAGGCTTGCTCGTGCTCCTCAGAGTTTTTGGCTCGATGAGATACTTGCTGCCCATCGCGAAGCCGATTCCGCTGGTAGGCATGACTACGTGGACTCCGCTTCGATGATGTTCGAGCGCGGATACTCGCTGACGCCTGTTGAGGGTCCTGATGAGAACATCAAGGTAACTACTCCGGGTGACTTTTTCTCTCTTCAGGCGATTCTCAACGCCCGCGAGAATGAACAAATCTTTGGAATTTAGGGGAAAACGTGAGATCAAATATTCTTGACCAACAACTCAGCGCGTTAAGTGACGACCTCTTTGAGCCCTTCAGGGGCAAACGCGTTCTCGTTACCGGGGCTACGGGACTCATTGGTTCCCTTATTTGTAAGGCGCTTCTTCTTGCAAACTGTAGGCTCGGGATCGGTTGCTGCGTCTTGGCTGTCGTTCGTAGCCGTCAGAAAGCCGAATATATTCTCGGTGATTATGCTTTATTCGGTGGCCTTAATGTCATAGAATGCGACTTCTCCTCCAACACATTGCCGCCTTGCAAGGTCGACTATATCCTGCATGCAGCTTCGATTACTAAATCGAAAGTTATGGTCGAGCGTCCTGTCGAGGTTATTGAGACGTCCCTGCGCGGCACTGGCAGCATGCTTAACTTGGCGCGTTCTTGCGAAGCTCGTATGGTCTACGTCTCCTCGATGGAGATGTATGGCACGCTTGCTGAGGGGGAGGTCGCTGACGAGGATACTTTGGGCTGGATAGACTTGACCTCGCCCCGCAGCTGCTATCCTGAATCGAAGAGGATGTGTGAGTGCCTTTGCAATTCCTACGCCGCCCAGTATGGAGTTCGTGTATGCAGTGCGCGCCTTGCCCAGACCTTCGGTGTCGGTGTGCTCCCTGGTGAAAATAGGGCCTTTGCCCAGTTTGCTCGCGCCGCTATGTGTGGTGAGAACATTGTCTTGAAGACCAAGGGGCTTTCCGAAGGCAACTACGTGGATTCCGTCGATTGTGTCGCTGGCCTCCTTGCCCTTCTCGCGTGCGGTGAGGCCGGACAGGCTTATAACGTCGCTAATGAAGAATCACATGGAACTATTCGTGACGTCGCAGAGCTTGCCATCGATGTTTTGGGAAACGGCCTGCCGAAGGTTGTAATTGATTACGATGAAACCAACTCTGCTGGCTATGCGCCGGATGTGCACCTGAGGCTTTCTTCTTTGAAACTCAGGACTCTTGGTTGGACCCCCCGTTTCACCCTTGCCGATTCCTTCTCGAGTTTGAGGGCGTATCTGGTTGAGCAAGAGGCTGCGTGGGTTTAGGCATGGATGGCAAGAAAGTCTGGCACGTGGTTAAGCGCGTCATATGTGGAAAATACAACGACGCGACATTTTGGCACGTCAGGCATGCGCTCTGCGAACCCGGCAGCATCGGGCCGCTAAAGAAGATGATTTATGCGCAATACTACGAGCGGATGATGCGCCGTTACTGCGCCGATATCCCTGTCGGCTGGAATGACGATAGTTCGATGATATGTGAGAACTTCGCTGGTCCTCCCAGTATCACTGACCACGGTATCAACGGAATCGTCATTGCGGGCGGGGCGAAGATCGGGAAGAACGTTGTCATCTCGCACCAGGTGACTATCGGTCGTAGCCGTGGGCTTGCCCCCGTGGTCGGCGATAACGTTTACATCGGGCCCGGGGCTAAGATTTTTGGTGGAATACGAATCGGCGACAACGCGAGAATCGGGGCTAACTGTGTTGTATTCCAGGACGTTCCCGACAATGCGACCATCGTTCTTGGCAAGCCGAGAATCATCGAACACGATGGCCCCGCCGAGTACTACGCCGGTGGGTCCTACGAATGGAAGCATAAGTGCTGGCCTGAAGACGGGGAAGATAACCATTGAGAGTATTGATTCTGGGGGATGCTGCGGGAAACAGTGGACCCTCTAACGTGCATAGAGAGTTTATTAATCACTGGCCTGAGGAAGACCAGATTGATTACGTTCGTGCTAACAACAAGATTGGTTTCATCCGTGAAGGAGTTACCAAAGGCATGAAATGCGACGTGATTTTATCGCCATTGGTCAATTTCCCATGCATTGCCGCACAAGATATTCTTCATGTTTTAGGGAAACCGATTGTGAGCTTCAACCATGGTTACGTTCCGTATGAGAACGAGATAAATGGAATTGGCCACTCTCAATGGTGGATACGCCGCTATGTCGCAGCCTTACGTAGTGCAAACGTTGTTGTCGCTAATTCAATGTTTCAAAAGAATTTCATTCTTCGTTTTCAACCTGAACTCGTGGGGCGAATCCAGAGCGTAGCTTTGGGTATTGACCATTTTTCTCAACGGATTACAAATGATCGTGGTAAACGCCCAACTGTGGTAGTGAGCGGGGGTACTCGAAAGGTAAAGGGCAACGATGTTGTTGCTCGAGCTGCCTCTCTTCTTCTCGAGCGTGGAACCGACCTTAGTCTTAGGGTTTATGGCCGCAAATATGATGATGGTGGGTTTTTGGCCAATGCGCTCCCGGATGATATCGGCGAAGAGTGCATGCTTGGCCATGTCGACCACGACGAATTTCTTAAGTCGCTTAACGAAAGCCGTCTTTTTGTGATGAATTCTAGGCATGATTCGTTTGGCATGAGCATTTTCGACGCGCTTAAAGAGGGGTGCTCGGTTCTTATCTCTCGTGAATGCGGGGCCCTTGAGGCTCTTGAGGTCGAGTCTTGCGACGTCGTTGAGGACTGCGAGGATGTTCAGGAGGTCGCGCATAAGATGTCGTATCTGCTGGAACATCCAAATGCCGAGCGCCTCTATAAGAGCATCGATTTTGCTAAATACAGTTGGGACAATCAGACTGCACGGCTGCGTGAGATTTGCGCGGACTGCTGTCTTCAAGCGCAGGGGTGAGAAGTGATTAAGGCCGAAGAAAAACCAACTCTTTCTGTGATAGTTCCCGTCTACAACGTGGAGCCGTACTTACGTGCATGCGTTGACAGCATTTTGGCTCAGACGTTTCGTGATTTTGAGTTGATTCTTGTTGATGATGGCTCGACAGATGGCTGCCCTGCGCTTTGCGATGCCTATGAGGGGCAAGATCCACGCGTGAGGGTCATTCACAAGGAGAACGGAGGCCTTTCCTCGGCCCGCAACGCGGGCATGAGATCGGCGCGGGCGGAGCTGCTTTCGTTCATCGACTCCGACGACTTTGTTCATCCTCAGATGTTTCAGACGTTGGTGGCCCCGTTGCTTGTCGACGCTTGCATCGGGATCTCTATGTGTACATACCAGCGCTGCGTCGGAGAAGACGAATGCGATTTGAGGATGAAAAAGCTGTCCGATCCCGAAGTCATTGACGCTGTTCGCGCCCTGGAGATGGTATATGCGGATGTTGTGCCCAACATCACATTCGTGGCGTGGAACAAGGTGTACCGCCGTGAGCTGTTCGAGAAGTCTGGCGTGGAGTACCCCGAAGGCAAGCTCTACGAGGACGGGTTCACCACGTACAGGCTGCTCTACGAAGCCGAGAAGGTCGCGCTCGTGGACGAACAGCTTTACTTCTACCGCGTGCGCCCCGGCAGCATAGTTTCGAGCAAGAAGCGGGTCGACGAGCGCCGCATGGACGAGCTTGACGCCGACATCGAGGCGTGGGAATTCTTCCGCGACAAGGTGCGAAGCCTGGCGACCGCCTCGACCAAGGCGCTGCTTCGCACCTGCATGTGTATTTGGAGCGATGCGGGTGAGGATGGATATGGGCCCGCTGCCAAAAAGCGGGCCATGGACGTCTATAAGGACGTTTGGCGCGCCAGTTCAAAGACGCTGCGAGGTGAGCCAAGCAAATGGCTGGCTTATGGGCTTTTCCCCTATATTCCGCGCATGGTCGGTCGCGTGATTATTGGCTTGTGAGGATAGATGTATGAATGTACAGGCTGAAAAGAGCCACTCTCTAGAAACGCTGCTGCTAGTTCTGATTCTTGTGCCGTTGTTTAAGCCAACTGGACTAGGGCAGATAGCGTTATTTAACACGCTATTCCAGCTAGGGAAAGCCGTGTCCCTATGTGTCATCCTGTTTCTTTTTCTTGGAAGCTTGAGAAAGATCAAGGTAACAGCGTTAGAGGTTTCGCTGGCCGTATTTTGGGTTGCTTACACGATCGGGTGCTACCAAAGCTGTGCTGGTTATGAGACGGTCCTAAATTACTCGCTTACTTCGCTGGCCTTGCTGCTCCTCTTTAAAATCGAGGCGATGGAAGGTAGGGTGCGAGAGCTCATCAACGCCTTATGGTGCCTCTTTACTGTGTTGATTCTCCTGCAGGTCGCAACGGTGTTTATCGTGATGCAAGGTGCAGTGCTCTTCCCCGGCGACTACACACGAATGTACTTGTTCGGCGAGGACAACTACTCTGCGTTTGTGATGCTGCCAATGACTGCAATCGTCTTATATGCGGACGCGGTTAATGAAGACGGGACGAGGTGGAAACACCGAGTCACTGTCGTGTCGTATTTGCTGGCGCTCGCATCCTATATCTACGTGCAAAGCGTAGCCGCCGCGCTCGGGTTCTTGCTTTTGGGCATTTGCTACCTAGGCAAAGGAAGACTGAATTCTTTCGTTCATAAGCTTACTTTGAAGAAAATCGCCGTCGCCTTCATCGTGCTTCTCCTCCTCGTCCTCGTCTTCCATATCCAAGACTTCATTGGCGGCATTGTGTCTACCTTTTTGGACAAAGACATCTTCACCTTGAACAGCAGAACCATTATATGGAAGCAGGCCGAGGGGCTTATTGCCGATAAGCCCCTATTCGGTTGGGGGGACGGGCTAACTGAGGCTATGATTTGGGGCGGTCACGCACATAACATATTTCTCCAGCTTCTGACTATCAGCGGCGTTGTGGGGACGATTGCCTTCTTCTGCTATATAGGCCGCGCTTTCGTCGATGCCGGGAAATCAATCCTCAGTAATTCCGGTTCGATTCTTATCGGTGCTCTTGCGGCCATGGCTTTGCTGACCTTTTTCGATTTCTATATCGGCATATCCGCGCTGTTCTGTTTCGTGGCGTTCGTCTCCGTGGTGCCGGCCTCGTTGACTTCTAGGGATTCGCAGCTTGAGGTAGTGGACGGCGGTGCAGCACAATGACGGATCTGCACGGCGTCCTCATCCTGGTTCCGCATCAGGATGACGAGGTTAACATTGCCGGGCAGATCATCCCCTCCATCGTCGAGGAGGGGTTGGAGTGCCGAATATGTTTTACCACTAACGGTGATTTCCGTGAGGAAGACGGG
This sequence comes from Collinsella sp. LCP21S3_D3, assembly GCF_052118305.1. NCBI lineage: Bacteria > Bacillati > Actinomycetota > Coriobacteriia > Coriobacteriales > Coriobacteriaceae > Collinsella > Collinsella sp. LCP21S3_D3. The sequence goes on along the minus strand of NZ_JBQKHK010000014.1, from coordinate 8,018 downwards.
CCTGTTCGGGCCAAGGAGGCGCTCACCGTCGCTGAGTTTCTGGGGGTGACTCCGGAAAACGTCGTGTTCTTGGGGTACCCCAATTACGACGAGAAGCGTCACTTGCACGATTGTCCCAACGAGTCCATGCCCTCCTTCGGGCACGACAAGACTTACGGGTACCTTGACGGACGGCCCTGCTGGTCTGCGCGGAGGGCAGAGGGGCCTCGGGCCATTGCGGGGGAATCGACGGTTGCCGACATCGCCGACGTCGTTGCGAGCTTTATGCCGGACGTCATTCTGTGTGTCGACTTCGACGCGCACCCCGATCACCGAGCCCTGTCGCTCTTCTTCGACGAGGCAATGGAGCGGGTCCTGTGGGTAAAGCGAGGGTATGCGCCCCTCGTGCTGAAGTCGTTCGCCTACGCCATGAGTTGGAACGGCCCACGCGACTACTACGAGTTTGCGGAGACGGTCCGCCCCTCTGGCTTCCCCGAAGCCTGGCCGTTTGAGCTGGAGAACCCCAACTACCTGTGGGACGATCGTGTGCGTCTGGCCCCCAATCCGAGAACGCTAACGCCCGGGCGCAGGGGAAATCTCGTGTATGAGGCATTCAGACGCTATCCGTCACAGGTGGCCTGGCCGCATTACAGGAGCGTATGCAACGCCGACGTAGTTTGCTGGCCGAGGAGGACCGACAACCTGCTCTTCTGCGCCGAGGCGTCCGCTTCCTCAGGGGATGCGCGGCAGCTCGGGGGGTTTAGGCGGTTCGACGTCAAGAGTGTCTGCGCGCCGCTGGAGGACATCGAGTTCATCCCAATCGGCTGGACACCTGACGCTGCGGACGAGGCACCATTTTTCAAAATCGTGTTCTCGGAGCCTGCAAAGCCCCGACTCGTCCGCGTCTGGTGCTCGCCCGGGAATATTCCTTGCGGCGTAGTGCGCTGCACGAGCGATGCCGGGAAGGCTTCCCTGGGCCGGTTTGGCAGAAACGCCGGGGTTACCTTCGACCTTGGCGGCGGGGTTGAGGCCTCGTCGCTGACGCTCGACTTCGGTGGATTGGAGCGCCCGTTCAGCATCGCGAGCGTTGAGGTACTCGGCTGCGAAGACTCGCATTGGGAGCCCCTCCTGGGCTTCTCCGAAATGATCGCGCGCCACGGTGGGGCTATCCCGAAGCCGGGCCGTTTCGCCAAGGCCAAGTCGCTGATGGCAAAGTTGCGCGCGGCGTTCTATTACAGGGTCGAATGCAAGATCGGAAAGGACAGACATGTCTAGATATTTGACGCAGGGAAAGCGCTTCTCGAACCTGCAGGTGTGGTTCGAGGACGAGGCCCCGACGAAGGGCGAGATGCGCGGCGCGGACACTCTGTGCATGCACGCCAGCGGATCGCCGCGCATCACGGTGTGCGGCAAGCGCGTCGAGGGGGTGCCGCAGCACACGCTGCTGACCGACTTGACCAAGGGCGAGGACGAGCTCTACCTGCTTTTGGGGAAGACCGTGCGCAACGAGGTGAATCGCGCGAAGCGCGAGGAAGTGAAGGTCGACGGACTCGGCGACCTGGCCGCGCACCCGGGCATGCTCAGCCTTATGGAAGAGACCTACAACGGTATGTGTCGCGAGAAGGGCCTGGGCTGGGGCTTCCCGCGAGCCGAGGTTGCGTCCTATGACGCGGGGGGGGGGTCTTCTGATGAGCGTCGCCTACGCTAACGGGAAGCCCGCCGTCTTCCACACCTATATCCTCGCGGGGAAGACGGCCCGTCTCTACCAGTCGTGCAGCGAGTTCCGCTTCGATGGAAACGCGCACCGAAACGCCATCAGCAGGGCAAACCGTTTCCTGCACTGGCGCGACATGCTCGAGCTCAAGGGGCTCGGGTTCGATACGTACGACTGGGGCGGTGTGGGGTCGCTGGACAACCCCGGCGGCATCGACAAGTTCAAGATGGGCTTCGGCGGGAAGGGCGTAACGTTCTACAACGTCAAGGTGCCGGTGTCCCTCAAGGCGAAGGCGTGGAAGCTCGCCTGCGGCCTGCGAGGCCGCGAGTTCTAATCAACCATTGTTTGCAACTGCGGTTTTGACTGGGAGTGGTCGTGATATCTGACAGCAGCACAACTAAGAGCAAGGTGTTCTCCGGCGTGATATGGACGGTGCTCGAGCGCTTCAGCGCGAGCGGTGTCTCCTTTGTCGTCTCTATCGTCCTGGCCCGCGTTCTCATGCCGAATGACTACGGCCTGGTGGCCATGGTAATGATTTTCATTACGCTGGCGGACGTCTTTATCAACAGCGGCTTCAACACCGCGCTCATACAGAAGAAGGACGCCGACGAGCTGGACTTTTCGACAGTGTTCTGGTGCAGCATGGCCATGTCCTTGTTCATCTACGCCGCGCTGTTCTTCTGCGCGCCCCTGGTGGCGGACTTCTACGGCGAGGCGGCGCTGGTGCTGCTGCTGCGCGTTTTCGCGCTGCGCATACCCATGGCGGTGCCCAACTCCATCCAGCACGCCTACGTGTCGCGCAACATGATATTCAAGAACTTCTTCTTCTCGACGCTCATATCGACCCTGGCTTCGGGCGCTGTGGGCATCGCCATGGCGTTCATGGGGTTCGGCGCTTATGCCCTAATCGGGCAGTACTTTACCAAGACCGTCTTCGACACCGTGGTGCTGGTATTCATCGTGGACTGGAGGCCGCACCTGCAATTCTCCTGCGAGCGGGCCCGCGGCCTCATGCGCTATGGCACCGCCGTGCTGGCTGCGGACCTGTCGGGTCAGTTCTTCGACCAGCTACGCGGGCTGATTATCGGCAGGTTTTACACGTCGGCTGACCTGGCCTTCTACAACCGCGGCCAGCAGTTCCCGCAGTTCATCACCTCGAACGTGAGTTCCGCGATCATGACCGTGCTTTTCCCCGCGATAGCGAACGAGGCCGATGACATGGTCAGGGTACGCACCATGACTAGGCGCGCGCTAAAGACCATGGGCTTCGTGTTCTTCCCCCTGATGATTGGCCTGGCCTGCGTGGCCGGCCCCTTGGTGGACGTACTGCTGACCTCGAAGTGGGAGGGCTGCGTCTTTTTCCTGCAGGTGCTCGCTATCTCGAATGCGCTTGGGTTGTGGGGCAGCGTCTCCCTGGACAGCCTGAAGGCGATCGGCAAGGGCGGCGTCCTGGTGAAGCTCGAGGTCGTCAAGAAACCGGTGTACGTGATGCTGCTCGTAGCCGGCGTGTTGGTGAGCGTTCAGGCCGTTGCCGTGACCATGCTGCTCTATGGCATCTACGGGGCGCTTATAAACATGCGCGAGCTAAGCAGGCACACTGGTTACTCCATCAAGAGGCAGCTTTTGGACGTCGCGCCCGAGGCTGGGATGGGCGTGGCCATGGGCGCGGTCGTGTACGCCCTGAACGCGCTACCCGTCCCGAACCTGGCGAAGCTCGCGGTGCAGATAGTCACCGGCGTTGCCGTGTGCGTGGTCATCGCGCGCGGGGCCCGCATGGAGAGCTGGGAGTACGCTGCCGGGCTCTTGCGCGGAAAGGCGAGGCGCAAGGGCGGCGACGAGACGGGAGGCGAGGCATGAGGATAGACCCGAGGCTTATCGAGGTGAAGCACCGACTGGGGGACGTGCGGCGCAGCCTATGGCCGCGATACAAGGAGCTGCGACTGCACCGGCTGGGCGACCAGGACGCATGGTGGCGGGAGCGCGCTCACGAGGTTTACCTCAAGTACCAGCGCGGGTACTCGGACCTTATCGAGGAGGGCGTGCAGACCGCGGAGCGACGACCGTCCGACCGCATCTGGGTGCTCTGGCTGCAAGGGATGGGCAACGCGCCCGAGCTCATCCGGGCGTGCCACAACTCGCTTTTGGAGCACCTCCCCGACAAGCGGGTGACGGTGCTCTCTGCTGAGAACATGGACGACTATATAGACCTGCCCGGCTTCTTGCGAGACAAACATGAACGGGGCATCATCCCCATGGCACAGTTCTCGGACCTGATACGGGCGAATCTGCTGATGAACCATGGCGGGACGTGGATGGACTCCACGGTACTGCTGACCGGTGACGAGTTGCCCCGCTATTCCATGGAGCAGCCGCTCTTTTGCTTCAAGGAGCTAAACGTGTCCAACAAGGACGCAGCGCCCATCGTCGCGTCGAATTGGTACATTTCGGCATATTCTGGATCGAGCATCCTCGGTCTGACCCAGAAGCTGCTTTGGCAATACTGGAAGACGAACGACAAGCTCGAGCAGTATTTCATCTTCCATATCTTCTTCGCGCTTGCGAGCAGACGGTACCCCGACGAGTGGGCGGCCGTGCCCCTGTTCAACAACACGACGCCGCACGAGCTGATGTTCGAGCTCGGCGATTCGTATTCCCCTGAGCGCTGGGGACAGATATGCCGCGCCACCGACGTGCACAAGCTCCAGAGATACGACACCTTCGGCGCGGGAACGAACTACCGGCACATCATCGACGAGTGGGGAGGTGCCCGATGAGCGCGGCCGGTGCCCTGAAGGACGCCCTGCGCCCCGTTTGGCGCAGGGTTAAGGCTTTATGGGAGAGCCTTTCTTCCAAATGCAAGTGGGCCTACGGCAGGAGGCTCGCCCGCGAGGCGACCGTGAAGCCGAACAAGGTCGTGCTCTCGTGCAACTTCGGGCGCGGATACCTTTGCAACCCCAAGTACATCGCCGAGGCGCTCGAGCGGTTGTACCCTGGCAAGTTCGATTTGGTGCTGTTGGTGAAGGAGCGCGATAACGGGCTACCGGGTTACCTGAGGCAGGTCAAGTACGGGAGCCGGGAAGCCCAGAGGGAGCTCGCGACGGCGAGGTTCTGGGTTTATAACTTCCGAAACGACGAGAAGTTCGTACCGAAGAGGGATGGGCAGATCTATATACAGACATGGCATGCTTGCCTTGGGCCGAAGCGCAGCGAGGGGGACGTTGCAGACCAGCTCGGCGACTCCTATCTTGCCGCCGCTCAATACGATGGCTCAATCACGGATTTTATGATTGCCAATAATCAACTTGAGGCCGAAAAGTACCAGCGGGCGTTCTGGTATTCCGGTCCCGTTGTAAGGGCTGGCGTCCCGCGCAATGCTCCGCTGATTCGGCCAGCCGAAACTCTTGGGCAAAAGATGCGGCGAGTGCTTGGTGTGGATGAAGGCGTTGCAATTTGTCTCTATGCCCCTACATTCCGCGCCGATTGGTCTTTTGAGCAGTACGAGTTTGACTTCCAAGCCGTTGTCGAGGCCCTTGAAGCGCGTTTCCAACGACCGTTTGTCTTCGCGTATAGGCTTCACCCGAATCTCGCATCGAAGCCGCGACCGAACTTTTTCCTGCAGCACATAGATGCGACCGATTACGAGGATACCCAACAACTGCTCGCTGCGACTTCCGTGCTGATTTCTGATTACTCCTCCATTATGGAGGACTTTCTGCTGACGGGTCGACCTGGGTTTCAGTACATCCCCGATTTGGCGGAATACATGGACGATCGAGGTCTCTATTATCCGCTTGAGCGCAGACCTTACCCCATAGCGTCAAATGAAAAGGAGCTTTTAGCGGCTATCGAGTCGTTTGACTTTGAAGTATTCGAAAAAAGGGGTCGTTCGTTTTTTGAATACGCAGGCTTTGTTGAAGACGGTAAAGGCGACGAGAGGATTGCAAACCTAATGCATGACCTGGCTTCACCCGGGTCTTCCGCCTCATGCGTTTTTGAGCCTGGCGAGATCTGGGATCGAACGGTGACCGCATATGACAATCAACATACGAAAATGCGAGAGGATTAACTTATGAACGTAGCAATCATCATTGCGGGCGGCGTGGGCTCGCGCATGGGGCAGGAGATCCCCAAGCAGTTTATCAACGTGGGCGACAAGCCCGTCATCGCTTACACGCTGGAGGCGTTCCAAGAGCACCCCCTGGTGGACGCCATCGAGGTCGTGTGCCTGGAAGGCTGGGAGCAGGCCCTTCGCGCCTACGCGCGGCAGTACAGGATAGACAAGCTGAAATGGGTCGTGAAGGGCGGTGCGTCGGGCCAGGAGTCCATCCGTAACGGCGTGTACAACCTGAAGGACGAGCTTGCCGAGGACGACGTCTGCATCATCCACGACGGAGTGCGCCCGATGCTCGACCCCGAGGTCATCACCGACGTGGTGCGCGTGGCGGAGGAGCGTGGCAACGCCGTGACGAGCATGCCCTACAACGAGCAGATATTCCTCGTGGATGAGGAAAATCCCGGCACCACCACCCAGTACATTCCCCGCGAGACCCTGCGACGCGTGTCCACCCCGCAGGCCTACCGCTTCGGGCTTCTTGACTCCAAGTACCACGAGGCGTTCGAGAAGGGCGTGGGCATCGACGGATCGAACTACACGAACACGATGATGGTACAGCTGGGCGTGCGCCTGAACTTCGCAGCCGGCTCGGACCGCAACATCAAACTCACCACGCCCGAGAACCTCGAGTTCTTCCGTGCGTGGGCCGCAGAGAGGGAGGCGAAAGGTGAATAGGCTGGACTGCCCCCGCTACGTCACTGACCTCGACGCGGTGTGCGCCCTCGACCTGCCGTGGGGCATGCTCGCGGGAAAGACCGTCGTGATCTCGGGCGCCACCGGGATGATAGGTGCGTTTCTCATCGACGTACTCATGCGCAAGAATTCAACCGAGGGGCTTAGTTGCAAAGTCGTGGCGCTCGGCCGAAGCGCGGTGAAAGCCAAGGCTAGGTTGCCATACTTTGGGCGGGACCACTTCTCGTTCGAGGAGGGCTTGGTCACAGCGTCCGGCTACCGGCCCGTCGCCCCGGCGGACTACGTACTGCACCTGGCAAGCTCCACGCACCCGCGCCAGTACGCGACCGACCCCATTGGTACTATTCGCGCCAACGTCGACGGCCTTCAGAACCTACTGGAGTACTCGGCCGGCTGCGGGGCGAGGTTACTGTTTGCTTCGTCGGTGGAGGTGTACGGCCAAAATAGAGGGGATGTGGAGCGCTTCACTGAAGGCTACTGCGGCAACATCGACTGCAACACACTGCGTGCCTGCTACAACGAGTCGAAGCGGCTAGGCGAGGCCATGTGCCAGGCCTACCGCTCTCAGAGGGGCGTGGAGTCCGTGATAGCCCGCATCGCCCGGGTTTACGGACCGACGCTTCTGCCTGACGACTCTAAGGCGCTGTCGCAGTTCATGCACCACTCGCTTGCGGGCGAGGACGTGGTGCTCAAGAGCGAGGGAACCCAGCGCTTCTCGTACCTGCACGTGGCGGACGCCGTTTCAGGTCTGCTGCACGTACTGCTGTTAGGCGCTGACGGCGAGGCCTATAACCTGGCCGACGAGGGGTCCGATGTTGCGCTCAAGGACCTTGCGGCGCTCGTCGCTGAGGTCGGCCAGGTGAAGGTCGTCTTCGACCTGCCCGACGCCCAGGAGGCAGCCGGGTATTCCAAGGCGACGCTGGCGCTCATGGACGGATCGAAGGCAAAGGGCCTCGGCTGGATCGCTTGTTACGGAATTGCTGACGGAATACGTGCGACCATGGAGCAAATGAGCCAGGCAGGTTAGCCCCCTTTAAAAGATATATTCGAATTTTCATAAGGCCCGGTCGAAAGACTGGGCCTTATATTTGAGCATCTAGGCCTACACAGGCATTGGCTTTTGTTGTTCTCGGTTAATTAGACCGCCGAGAGCAGCCAGCGCTGGGCGGCGGTGCCTTGGTAACGTTAAGGATCTGTCGCAAATTGATTTAGTCTTCTTCTAGCCCTCCACCTTTCCCTTCAGTTCGTCCATCTCCTTCAGTTTGGGCATATCCAGGTACATCCTCTTGCCCCATTCGTGCTCCACTATGCACTTCAGCCTCGCCGTTACCAGCATGAGGGCCGAGTTGCCGTCTGGGAAGGTCCCGACGGCCCACGTCCTCCTCCTAATCTCGCGGTTGATGTGCTCGATTGTGTTTCGTCAAGAGGATTTGAGCAAAAAGATCATCGGAAATTGAGCAGCCTGAGCATCGGAAGCGCGCACGCTTTTTGAGCGGCTAGCCCTCCTGCATGAGGGCA
>NZ_JBQKHK010000013.1:0-55449 GCF_052118305.1 Collinsella sp. LCP21S3_D3 | reverse complement strand
CGGAACCGCACCTCGCGGCCCGCGGGACCCAGCGCTCTTAAGCGCGGTCCGGGCACGAGGATGCCCCCGAGTCACTCCCCCCTATGCGCCATGCGGCCCCCAGGGCACGTGAGTGAGACACCGGGCACCGTAACGGTGGGCGCCGCCCACCGGTCAGCGGCCAGAGCATGGGGGGCACGCCCGGTCCCGTTCCGAACCCGGAAGCTAAGCCCCATCGCGCCGAGAGTACTGCGGGGCCAGCCCGTGGGAGGCCAGGGCGCCGCTGACCGGTGGACGGCACCGAGCCGTGCGCTTGGACTGAGAAGGGGGAGGCCTCGCGGCCTCCCCCTTTTTTGCGCTATATACAAGCTGTGCCTTGTGAACGGACTCTTCCTTTGACTCTCTTACTGTTTGGCTGTTTTTTGAACCGTCGCTTTGTATTTGCGCGATAATTACTCGCATTGACGTTAGGGAGGGCTTGATGTTTACCGTTTTCGTTTTGGGCAATATTGCTTCGGGTAAATCGACTGCCTGCCGCTTTCTGGAATCTCGCGGAGCCCTGCTTATCGATTTAGACGTTCTTGCCAAATCGCTGTACGTGCCGGGGTCGGATATCGTCAATGCTCTTGCTGAAGAGTTTGGCTGGGATATTTTGGACGAGGATGGCGGTGTTCGACGTAACGTTCTCGCTTCTCGAGCTTTTGTTTCTCCCGATACGGTTGCAAGGCTCAATAGTATTGTTCACCCCGCTCTCATTGAGCAGCTTTCGCTGAGGATTCTCGATCCTGCTTGCTGTACGGTTTCGTCCCCCCGCTATCCCTTTGCGGCGGTCGAAGTATCTGCTCCGACTGGCTTTGAGGACGCCTTTGGCCTTGCGGATGAAATTATGGTTGTTAGCGCTCCTTTAGCGGTCCGTCGCGAACGTGCTATTCACCGTGGTATGGAGCCATCCGATTTTGATGCTCGCTGTGCTTGCCAACCCGATGAGTCTTCGCTTTGCAGTCTCGCCACGACCGTGATTGATAACGCAGCGGGCGACAGCTCGCTCTTTGAACAACTGGACGCGTGGCTTGCTCGCCATGGCCTTATGGATGCTATGGATAAGGAGACGACAGATGCCTAAGACGCGTTTCTTTACGTGGTATCGCCTTGTGCCGCTGGTTGTCGTTTTCGTCTTTGGCCTTATCTCGCTCGTTTACTCGTGTGCTCCCGCCGCTTTCTTTAAACCGTTCTATCCGATTGACTATGAGGCGTATGTAAAGCAGTCCAGTATTTCGCATAATCTCGATCCGTATCTGGTGTGTGCCGTCATCAAGTCGGAATCAAACTGGGATCCCGAGGCGGAATCAAATCAGGGCGCCCAAGGTCTCATGCAACTTATGCCCGAAACCGCTCAGGATATGATCGCTAAGGGCCTTGTCGACGGGGACGAGTATTCAGCCGATGACCTGAATGACCCCGCTTCGAATATCGAATTTGGGTGCGCGTACCTCTCATACCTGTTGACGTATTTCAATGGGTCGACGGATAGCGCTATTGCTGCTTACAATGCCGGAATGGGCAATGTCGATGGGTGGGCGCAGCAAAACACATCGCTCCATAACGCGATTGCCTTTCCCGAGACGCAAGCCTATTTGATTCGTGTCAATAATGCCTGGATTCGCTATAAGACCCTCTATCCCGACCGGTTCGTATAGGACTATGCCTGCCGCCTGCGTATACTGCAGATGTATGAGTTAGGAGTATCCATGGCGGATTTTGAAGTTGAGCGTGTTGGCGGAGAGCTCAAACGTTTTGGCGTTGAGGGCTCCGAGGTACCGTTTGAGGTCGTGTCTCCCTATGAGCCTGCAGGTTCACAGCCTAAGGCCATTGAGTCGCTTGTGCAGGGTGTGAGGGACGGAGACCGGTATCAGGTTTTGCTTGGCGTGACCGGCTCGGGCAAGACCTTTACCATGGCCAAGACCATCGAAGCTCTCGGTAAGCCAACGCTGGTCATGGCCCCCAACAAAACCCTCGCCGCCCAGCTTGCGAGCGAGCTCAAAGAATTCTTTCCCAACAACGCCGTGGTCTACTTCGTCTCGTACTACGACTACTATCAGCCCGAGGCATATGTGCCGCAAAGCGATACGTATATCGAGAAGGATGCTTCGATTAACGAAGAAGTTGAGATGCTTCGACATCAGGCGACCGCCTCGTTGCTTTCTCGACGCGATGTGATCGTCGTTGCTTCGGTGTCCTGTATCTATGGCATCGGCTCTCCTGAGGACTATGCGGGGCTGGCGCCGAATGTCGACAAGAAAGTACCGCTCGAGCGCGATGACTTTATCCATGCGCTCATCGACATTCAGTACGACCGGAACGACTATGACTTGGCGCGTGGCACCTTCCGCGTGCGCGGTGATGTTGTCGATGTGTATCCGCCCTATGCCGAGCATCCGTTGCGATTTGAGTTCTTTGGCGATGAGGTCGAGCTTATCGCCGAAATCGATGAGGTTACCGGTGAGATGCTTCGTGAGTATGAGGCTATTCCCGTGTGGCCGGCATCGCACTATGTTACCGAGAAACCCAAGGTCAAGGCGGCCTTGAAGTCAATCAGTGAAGAGTGCGAGAAGCGCGTGGCGGAGCTCAAGGCGACCGATAAGTTGCTCGAGGCGCAACGTCTACAGCAACGGACCGATTATGACCTCGAGATGCTCGAGACCATGGGTTTTTGCAACGGTATCGAGAACTACTCTCGCCATTTAGACGGGCGTAAGCCGGGTGAACCGCCGTTTACCTTGATTGACTACTTCCCCAAGGACATGCTCTGCATCATAGACGAGAGCCACGTGACGGTGCCACAGATTCGCGGCATGCACGAAGGCGACCGATCGCGCAAAGTTACGCTTGTTGAGCATGGTTTTCGCCTGCCCTCGGCGCTCGACAATCGCCCGCTTCGTTTCGATGAGTTTGAGGCGAGAATCCCCCAGTTCATCTATGTTTCGGCAACGCCGGGCGACTACGAGCTGCGGGTGAGCCAAAACGACGTGGAGCAAATTATTCGTCCGACCGGCCTGCTCGATCCCAAGATCGACGTGCGTCCCGTTCGCGGTCAGATTGACGATCTTGAGGAGGAGATTCGCGAGCGTGTTGCCCGCAAGGAGCGCGTGCTGGTGACCACGTTGACCAAGCGCATGGCCGAGGACCTGACCGACCATCTACTTGATGCGGGCATTAAGGTCAATTACATGCACTCTGATACGGCGACAATGGACCGTGTCGAGATCCTGCGAACGCTGCGCGAGGGCAAGATCGATGTTCTCGTTGGCATCAACCTGCTTCGCGAGGGCTTGGATCTTCCCGAGGTCTCACTGGTGGCAATTCTCGATGCCGATAAGGAAGGCTTCTTGCGCAACCGCCGTTCGCTGATTCAGACGATTGGCCGTGCGGCCCGTAACGCCGATGGCGAAGTCATCATGTATGCAGACGTTGTGACCGATTCGATGAAAGCGGCCATCGAGGAGACACGGCGCCGTCGCGAGATTCAGATGGCATATAACGAAGAACATGGCATTGTGCCCAAGACAGTGCGCAAGGCCATCAACGACATCTCAAGTTTTATTGCCGAGGCCGAAAAAACTGTGGGCTCCAAGGGACGCTCGAAGGGCGACTCTCTTGGCCATGGTGTATTCTATACGCCCGATGAGTCGGGCGAGGGCGGTGTGCCGGAAACGGTGGCGCCCGAGCAGACACTTGCGGAACAATTGGAGGAACTACCGCATGACGAGCTTGTGCGGATCGTCGAAACTATGGAAGAGGATATGCGTAACGCTTCTGCCGCCATGGACTTTGAGGAGGCGGCGCGCCTGCGTGATGCTGTCGTTCAGATTCGGGCGATGCTCGAGGGTGCGTCTGAGGACGAGACGATCGAGCGCTTGCGTTCGCAGGCCCGCAAGGGTTCCACGTTCGCATCGGGCAGAAAACGACAGGGTGCACGGTTTAAGAAATAGCGAACAGGCCCCGAGCTCCATAGGGAGCTCGGGGCCTGTGTCTTTTGCGCGCTGGAATTCGTTCGCTAGGGGTCTGCGATCAGGGCTTCGGCACAACGGATGCCGTCGGTGGCCGCGCTCATGATGCCTCCGGCATATCCAGCTCCCTCACCACAAGGGTAGAGGCCCGGGGTCGACACGGCATGGCACGTTCGGTCTCGGGTGACAGTGACCGGTGAGCTCGAACGAGTCTCCACGCCGGTAAGAACGGCATCGGGGCAGTCGTAGCCCCGTAGCTTTTTTCCGAGTAGGGGAAGTCCCAGTCGGAGCGACTCGACGATATGCTGCGGCAGGGCTTCGTCAATTGCCGTCCAGGTCACACCGAGCGGATAGGTGGGCTTTACCTTTCCGGGCGCCTTGCTGGCGCGTCCTGCGAGGAAATCTCCGACGAGTTGTGCCGGTGCGTTCCAGTTGGAACCGCCCAGGCGATAGGCGGCCGCCTCGCAGGCGCGCTGGAGCTCGATGCCGGCGAGCGGGTCATCGTCGGGAAGGTCCTCGGGCGTGACGTTAACGAGCAGGGCGGCATTTGCGTTACGGCCGTCGCGGGCATTGAGGCTGGCGCCGTTGACGCACAGGTGGCCCTGCTCGGAAGAGGCGGCGACAACCTGCCCGCCGGGGCACATGCAAAACGAGAACACGCTGCGGCCGTTGGGAAGATGAGCGACGAGTTTGTAGGGGGCTGCTCCGAGGGCAGGATGTCCCGCCGAGGCTCCATATTGGGCTCGGTCGATGTCGCGCTGCGGATGCTCGATGCGAACGCCCATGGCAAAGGTCTTTTGTGCGAGGGCCACGTTGTGGTCCTTAAGGAGTTCAAAAATATCGCGAGCAGAATGCCCGCAGGCGAGGATGAGGTGCTTTGTCTCAATTGGCTCGTAAGCGGCGTCTTGGGACGATTGGACATCAATACCGGTGATGGCGCCAGACGCGTCGATGCGAATGTCGACGAGTTTTGTTCGATAACGGACGACACCTCCGAGCTGCTCGATGCGCTGGGATATAGCGGTAACAACCGTGGGAAGGATGTCGGAGCCAATGTGCGGCTTGGCATCCCACAGAATATCGCGGGGCGCACCCGCCTCGACGAAGGTTTCGAGGATAAGGCGATGGGCGGGATTTTTTGTTCCCGTATTGAGCTTGCCGTCCGAGAAGGTCCCCGCGCCGCCCAGACCAAACTGAATATTGCTCTCGGGGTCGAGGATACGCTCCTTTAGAAAGAGGTCGATCGCCTGCGAGCGGCGAAATGCCGGGTCGCCGCGCTCGATGAGCAAGGGCTTAAGACCTGCTTCGGCAAGGGTGAGTGCGGCGAAAAGGCCGGCGCAACCGGCACCGACGACGACGGGGCGCTCTTTGGGTGCGCTGGAAACGGGGGAGGGGAATGAAGGCTCATCGTCTTCTATCGCGCGTACGCGCGAGCGGTCACGCTCGGCAACGCTGTCGACCGCTTCTCGCTCGAGGTGGGGACTAGTCAGCTCAACACGAAAGCTCAGGATAAAATGGACGTCTCGTTTTTTGCGAGCGTCGATTGACTTGCGGTGGAGCTCGATGGACTTGATTTCGGAGTCCTTGCAACGTAGGACGCGCTTGGCGAATCGCTTGCCAACAATGAGGCAGGCATTTTCATCGCCGGCTTCATCGAGTGACGCGTTGACTTGGGTGATTTCGATCATCGAGGTCTCCTTAGAGGCAAGAAAGAGGCCGTCCGGTATCCCAGACGGCCCGAATGCGTTTTTGATTATAGACTGTGCGGCTACAGGCTGCTTGCAGCGCGAATGCCCGAGATCCAGGCCCACGCAAGGTTAAAGCCTCCGCAATCGGCGTCGATGTCGAGCGCTTCGCCGCAGACGTAAAGCGGGGCGTCGACAACGCTGCACGCGTGTAGACTGGGTGTTGAGATGCTCTCGACAGATACGCCACCACGCGTGACCTGCGCCGAGCGCTCCTCGGCTGTTCCCTCGACGAGCAACTTAAAGTGCTTGAGGATCGAGACCAGGTGGACGACATCGTTGGAGCCTGGATGGCACTGCTCGAACGTTGTGCAGACGACGCGGGAGAGTTGCGGGGCGAGCATGCCGTCGAGCCAACGGGGATCGCGGGGCGAAAAGCCGCCGAGCAGCTTAACGCGCCTGTTAAGCATATCGAGCAACTCGTCTTTAGAGAGGTCGGGGAAAACGTCGAGCAGGATCGTATCGCCGCGCTGGATACGACGGGAGAGGTTGAAGACAGCGACGCCCGAGATACCGAAGGTTCGAAACAGTACTTCACCGTCTTCGTGCCAGAGCTCCCTATGGTTTCGGGTGAGCGTCAAGCGGGCGCGGACGCGCAGGCCATCCAACGTCTTGAGTGCCGCCCGATCACCGACGACCGTTGCCGATACGGGGCAGAGGATGGGGCGCAGCGAAGTGAGGGGGAGGCTAAACGTATCGGCGATACCGGTGGGGTTGCCACCCGTGGCGATAATTACGGCGTGTGCCTGCAGGGCCTCGTTCTTGCGAGGGACATCGGCTAGTGCCTTCCGAAGCGAGCGGAGCTCCGATTTTCGGTCGTCGTGCTTTTTTGCCTTGAGCGCCCGCGCTGGACGGTTTATTTGGAGTGCCCAGCCTTCGGAAGCTTTGTGCGCCGAGGCAACGTTGGCCCCGCAGATTAAGGTGATACCTAGGCGGTCGCAAACGTTGAGAAGCGCGTCGCGTACCGATTCGGCGCGAAGGGAGCGCGGGTACAGCCGGCCTTCCTCGGAGGTTGTCATGATGCCCAGCGAGGAGAAGAAACCCATAAGCTCTTGTTCGGGCTGGGGGCCCATGACGGATTCGACGAATGCGGGGTGGTTATACCGCTGTGGATCAATCGATTCGTTGGAGAGGTTGCAGCGACCGTTGCCGGTCGCAAGGAGCTTAAGGCCGCAGGCGACATCGCGCTCAACGATGCAGACGCTTTTGCCAGCGCGTGCGGCCGTAATGGCGGCGGCGAGGCCTGAAGCCCCGCCGCCGATTACCAGGACGTCATAGAAGGCGCTCGTGTTCACTTAGGCCTCGTCGATCTCGTGCGGGGCAATGGCCTCGACGGCAGAGACGGCCTGGGGCAACATGCCGTCGGGCAGTGCGGTCTCGACCTCGCCCTTATCGCAGGCCTCGGCGAGTGCCGGATTAATGGGAATCGTGCCCAAGATGTCGAGGTTATAGCGCTCTGCGACCTCGGGGAGCTTGCTCTTGCCAAAGACCTCGATCTTCTTGCCGCAGTCGGGGCACTCAATATAGCTCATGTTCTCGACAATGCCCAGAATGGGGACGTTCATCTTCTCGGCCATGTTAACCGCCTTGGCGACGATCATCGAGACCAGATCCTGCGGGCTCGTGACGATGACGATGCCGTCGACGGGCAGCGACTGGAAGACGGTGAGCGCGACGTCGCCTGTTCCCGGAGGCATGTCGACCAGCAGGTAGTCGATGGGGCCCCACGAGGTCTCGCTCCAGAACTGCCTAATGGCGCCTGCGATG
This sequence comes from Collinsella sp. LCP21S3_D3, assembly GCF_052118305.1. Lineage (NCBI taxonomy): Bacteria > Bacillati > Actinomycetota > Coriobacteriia > Coriobacteriales > Coriobacteriaceae > Collinsella > Collinsella sp. LCP21S3_D3. The sequence continues at coordinate 47,951 of NZ_JBQKHK010000013.1, read as the reverse complement.
ACCGGACCGCGCCAAAGGACGGGGTCGGTCTCGTTTTGGAGCAGCAGGTTGGAGCTCATGACCTTGACGCCGTGCTCGGAGATTTCGGGCAGCATAAGGTTGCCAAGGGCATGGACGTGGCGTCCGCTCATACCGAACATCTTGGGGATAGAGGGACCGGTGATGTCGGCATCGAGGACGCCGACCTTGTGGCCGTGACGGGCAAGCTCGGTGGCGATGGCACCGGTGACAAACGACTTGCCGACACCGCCCTTGCCGGAAAGCACGGCGATGACGCGTTTGACCTCGGACAGCGTGTTCTCCTCAAATTGCGACGGCGACGTTTGTCCGCCGGCGGCCTGTGCGTGCTCGCAACCCATGTATGACTCCTTTGTATATGTTGGGGCCGGGGCCCCGTGATGTGACACGAGCGTCATTGTACCCTCGTTTGCGAGCGGGAGTCATTTGTGATGTGCGATGGGTAATCGATGGCATTCGAAAGCGTGGGTCGGACACGCAGCATGCGTGCGTCGGACAAAGCTAAAGGTCTGCGAATCTTGTATTACGAACATCTGTGCGCGTCGAGTGCGCTAAACTCATCGGCAGTATGATTCGATGCAATAGGAGGCAAGGAGCTTCCATGTCTGATTCTTCTATCGTTATTCGCGGCGCTCGTGAGCACAACCTCCGTGATATCGATGTTTCCATTCCGCGTGACCAACTCGTGGTCATTACCGGTCTTTCTGGCTCGGGCAAGAGCTCGCTGGCATTTGACACTATCTATGCCGAGGGCCAGCGTCGATACGTCGAGAGCCTTTCGAGCTATGCGCGCCAGTTCTTGGGCCAGATGGACAAACCCGACTTGGATTCAATCGACGGCCTTTCGCCGGCGGTGTCGATCGACCAAAAGACGACGTCTAAAAACCCTCGCTCGACGGTTGGCACCGTAACCGAGATTTATGACTATCTGCGCCTGCTGTTCGCCCGTGTGGGCACCCCGCACTGTCCCGAATGCGGCCGCGTCATTGAGCGCCAGACGACCGACCAGGTTGCCGACAAGGTCTTGGCGGCGGGGGAGGGTCGCCGCGCGTTTGTGCTGGCACCGGTGGTGCGCGGGCGAAAAGGCGAGTACACCAAACTGTTTGAGGACCTTCGCGCCGAGGGCTTTAGCCGCGTGCGTGTCGACGGTGAAGTGCGCTCGCTCGACGATCAAATCGATCTGGACAAGAAGTTCAAGCACGATATCGAGGTCGTGGTCGATCGCATCGTGATCCGTGAGAACTCTCTGGGCCGTATCGCCGAGTCCGTTGAGCAGGCGACCGCGCTGGCTCACGGCAATGTAAATGTGTACATGCTGCCCGATCGTGATGCTCCCGAGGGGACCGAGGGCGAGCTGCTGGAGTATTCGTTGGCCTTGGCGTGCCCGGAGCATGGACACTCCATTGACGATCTTCAGCCGCGTGATTTTTCGTTTAACGCTCCCTATGGCGCATGTCCTGAGTGCGACGGCCTGGGCTTTAAGAAAACCGTTGATGCCGAGGCGCTGATCGAGGACCCCTCGAAGTCCATTGCCGACGGAGTCTTTGGTAGCCTGTTTGGCAATTCGAACTACTACCCGCAGATTTTTGCTGCGGTCTGTAAACACTTTAAGGTAAGCGCCGATACGCCGTGGGAGGACTTGCCCCCTCGCGTGCGTCGTGCATTCTTGGATGGCCTGGGCGATACGAAGATCTCGGTTGACTACCAAAAGCTCGACGGACGTCGTAGCCAGTGGGATACCAAGTTTTCGGGCGTTCGCAACATCCTGTACGAACGCTATACCGAGACGACGAACGAGAACACCAAGGCGCGCTTGGAGAAGTACATTCGCGAGGAACCGTGCTCGAGCTGCCACGGCGCTCGTTTGCGCCCTGAGATGCTCGCCGTCACCGTGGGCGGCAAGTCCATTTACGAGGTTTGTTGCCTGTCGTGCCGTGAGTCGCTCGAGTTTTTTGAGGGCCTGGAGCTCACCGAGCGCCAACAGTTTATCGGCGGGCGCATCGTCAAGGAAATCCTGGAGCGCTTGCGTTTTCTGGTCGATGTTGGACTCGACTATCTGACGCTCGATCGTGCCTCGGCGACGCTTTCTGGTGGCGAGGCGCAGCGTATTCGCCTGGCAACGCAGATCGGCGCCGGCCTCATGGGTGTCCTGTACATTTTGGACGAGCCATCGATCGGCCTTCATCAGCGTGACAACGAGCGCCTGATCAAGACCCTTGAGCGCCTGCGCGATATCGGCAATACCGTCATCGTCGTCGAACACGACGAGGACACAATCCGTGCCGCCGACTACGTGATCGACATGGGGCCCGGCGCCGGCGTCAACGGCGGACACGTAGTCGCGGCGGGAACGCCTGCCGATATCATGGCGTGTCCTGAGTCGATGACGGGCGCTTATCTGACCGGCAAACGAATGATCCGGGTGCCTGATGAACGGCGCAAGCCCGGTCGCGGCTGCCTTAAAATTACGGGCGCTCGAGCTAACAACCTCAAAAACGTTACTGCCAAGATCGAGTTTGGTACGCTTACGGTTGTTACCGGCGTGTCGGGATCGGGCAAGAGCTCCCTGGTTACCGACACCATTGCGCCTGCCCTTACGAATGCTATTCACCGTTCGACGCGCCCTGTGGGTCCGTATAAAAAAATCGAGGGCATCGAGTGTATCGATAAGGTTATCGATATCGACCAGTCGCCGATTGGCCGCACACCGCGTTCCAACCCCGCTACCTATATTGGCCTGTGGGATGATCTTCGCGCGCTGTTTGCGAGTACGCCGGAGTCGAAGGCGCGCGGCTACTCGCCGGGTCGTTTCTCCTTTAATGTGAGTGGCGGGCGCTGTGAGGCGTGCAAGGGCGACGGACAGATCAAGATCGAGATGCACTTCCTTCCCGATATCTACGTTCCCTGCGAAGTTTGCGGCGGTAAACGCTACAACCGCGAGACACTCGAGGTCACCTACCGTGGCAAGACCATCTCGGACGTGCTCGACATGAGCGTCACCGAGGCGCTGGCCTTCTTTGGGAATATCCCGCAGATTAAGCGCAAGCTTCAGACTTTGTATGACGTTGGCTTGGGCTATGTGAGTTTGGGGCAGCCTGCCACGACGCTTTCGGGCGGCGAGGCGCAGCGTGTGAAACTCGCCAAGGAGCTTCATCGACGCCAGACGGGCAAGACGTTCTATATTTTGGACGAGCCGACGACCGGCCTTCATTTTGAGGACGTCCGCCAGCTGCTCGATGTGCTGCAGCGCTTGGTCGATGCGGGCAACACGGTGCTGGTGATTGAACACAACCTTGATGTCATCAAGGTTGCCGACCGCCTGATCGATATGGGTCCCGAGGGCGGCAATGGCGGCGGAACCGTCGTGGTCTCGGGTACGCCGGAGCAGGTCGCGGCATGTTCGCAGAGTTACACGGGCAAGTTCTTGGCACCGCTGCTCAAGCGCGACCGCGAGCGTCAGGCACAACTCGACGCCCAGTAAAGAGACGCCGTCGTACGAGAAGCGCCACCGATTCCTTTCGATTCGGTGGCGCTTCTGTGTGTCGAGATGACGTATGCGGCTAAATTGGACATATACTTAGGCGTTACGTTCGAATGCGAGGGAAGGGACATGCCATGGCAAAGGCTGCAAAGACGCCGAAAACCAATGCGATGCGCGAGCTGGAAAACGCCGGCATCTCCTATATTCTCCATACGTATGAAGACGATGGCGATGAGTCGGTGGGTTTAGGCGTCGCAATTTTGGAACAACTTGGCGAGGAGCCTGGCCAGGGGTTTAAGACCTTGGTTTGCGTGACGCCGTCCAACGAACACGTTGTGTGCTGTATTCCCGTTGCCGACGAGCTTGACCTAAAGGCCGCCGCGCGCGCCGCTGGTGAAAAGTCGCTGACCATGATGCATGTCAAGGACTTGCTTGCCGCGACGGGGTATGTCCGGGGCGGCTGCAGTCCAGTCGGCATGAAAAAACGCTTTCGGACGCTGATCGATGAGACATGCGTCCTTTGGGATACCATTTTTATCTCAGGCGGTAAGCGTGGCTATCAACTTGAGCTTGCCCCCGACGACTTAGTTGCATTTTGCAGGGCGACGGTTGCCCCGATCACGAGAGAGGACTGAGCGATGCCGCAGGAAGAATCGAAGCGCGGAGCTCACTTTGCAAAGGGTTCGGCTTCTCAGACGCCCGCGCCTGAGGCTTCTTCGGTCGATGACCAGATTCGAAACGCTTGGTCCGTTGCTGCAGATCCAGGGGAGACAGCTGTGTATTTGCGTGCCGCCGGTGCCGGTACGGTGCCTCCCCGTACGATTCTCTCTTCGGCTCGTCCCGATGAGACGGCGGTGTTTTTGGCCGCGGCTCAATCCCGTGCCGGACGGATGCCTGACGCCGGGGCGTCTCGTGCGCCGCGTCCCGATGAGACGGCGGTGTTTTTGATGGCGGCTCAGGGAAAGGGCGCACTGCAGGGTGTCCCAGCCGATCGTCCCGCGAGGCCTGCAACCGACGGTGATGGCGAGCAGTTGCTTTTGGATGACGAGTGGTCACCGCTCGGCTCGACCGATCCGGTCGAGGGCGTTGCTGTTGAGGACGATGATTGGGATCTATTGTCGTTTTCTGGTCGAACCGCTGCCGCCAGGGAAGTTGACACGGTGTTTGGTAATAATGCCGTAGCTAACGATGACGCTTCGTTTGGCAGCGATGTCACGCCTGTTGACGGAGCTTTTTCTGCCGATGATGCCGTTTTGGTCGACGACCCCTTCGCGATAATCGATGACCCTGATATCGAGGTTGATTCTCGACAACACACTGAAGTCAGCCCCCAATCACAGGACGACGTAGATGATATGGGCTCGTCGGACTACTCTACGGTTGGCCGTTCTGCCGGCCTCATGACTGCACTGACCATCGTGTCGCGCGTCACCGGGTTTATCCGTACTTGGGCTATGGCTGCCGCCATCGGCATGTCGCTGCTCTCGTCTTCCTATCAGGTCGCCAACAACCTGCCCAATATGCTCTATGAGCTCGTGATGGGCGGTATGTTGGTTACCGCCTTTTTGCCGGTGTACATGGGCGTGCGTCGTGAGCAGGGTCGCGACGCCTCAAACGAATACGTAGGTAATCTGCTCGGCATCCTGCTTTTGCTGCTGGGCGGCATTTCGGTGTTGGGCACCGTGTTTGCTCCGGGCTTTATCTGGACGCAGTCGTTCCTTTCGGGCGATGGCGGAAGCATGGATACCGCTGCATTCATGTTCCGTTTCTTTGCCATTCAGATTTTGTTCTACGGCTTGGGCTCGGTGTTCTCGGGCGTTCTTAACGCGCATCGTGACTACTTTTGGTCGACGTTCGCCCCGGTACTCAACAATGTGATTGTCATTGCGAGTTTTATGGGCTTCGCTCCCGTATCTGCCTGCTTTGGTGAGCAGGCGGGCGTCGTTTTGATTTCGCTCGGCACGACGCTTGGCGTTTTTGTCCAGATGGCGTGCCAGATTCCCGCACTCGGTAAGCATGGTGTCCGGCCTCATATTCATATCGACTTTAAGGATCCTGCACTGCGACAGACGCTCGCGCTCGGCGTCCCGACGTTGCTCGCTACGGTATGCATGTTCGTGTCGACTTCCATTACCAACGCAGCCGCGCTGGTGGTGCAGCCCGAGACCGGTCCTTCTGTAATTGCCTATGCGCGCCTTTGGTACACACTGCCTTATGCCTTGATAGCCGCCTCGCTCTCGACGGCGCTTTATACCGAGCTTTCGCACGATGCCCAGGAAAAGGATTATGACAGCGTGCGCGCTGGTATCTCGCGCGGCGTGGCCCAGATGCTCTTCTTCCTGATTCCTTTCGCGCTATATCTCATGGTGTTTGCCCGTCCGCTCAACATGATTTATTGCGCCGGCAAGTTCGACGAGTCGGGTGTGGCGCTTGTGTCCGAGTTTCTGGTTTATCTGGCGCTCTCCCTGCCGCTCTACGGCGTGGTCGTGTTGATGCAGAAGAGCTTCTCGGCGCTGCTCGACATGAAGCCCTATAGTCGCTATTGCCTATACTCTGCCATCGGTCAGGCTGGTTCGGTTCTGCTGTTTGGTGTGGTGCTGGGCTATGGCATGCCTGCGATTGCGATGTCGTATGTTGTCGACTATGTGATTCTGGTCGGCTGTTCGCTGTGGTGGCTGCGTCGTCGTCTGCAGGGTCTTCAGGTTAAATCTATTCTGCACGGCTGCTTCTATGGCCTTTTGCTCGGCGGCCTGGGTGCCGCAGCGGGTGCCGGCGTTTTGTGGGCGCTCGAGAGTTTTGTCGGAGCGCTTGGCGGATCGATTCTTATTACCTTGGGCTATGTTTGCATCGCGGGCATGGTTTCACTTGCCGTGACTTTTGGCCTTGCCGTCCTTCTAAAGATGCCTGAGGTCTCCGCGCTTCTTCGCCGCAGGTAGGCAATCGTGGCAGGTCATGACAACATTCCAACGCTTGCCGAACAGGTTTCGCGTGTGCCCATACAGCCTGGCTGCTACCTTTGGAAAGATGCCAAGGGCGATGTCATTTACGTTGGCAAGGCTAAAAATCTGCGCTCGCGCATGCGTCAATATGTGACGCTGCAGGACGAGCGCCAAAAGATTCCACTGATGATGCAGCTGGTTGCGAGCTTTGACTATATCGTTGTCGAGAACGAGCACGAGGCGCTGGTGCTCGAGCGCAACCTGATCGGTCAATACCATCCGTACTTTAATGTCGACCTTAAGGACGATAAGAGCTATCCCTTTATCGCTATCACCAAGAGCGATCTGTTCCCAGCTATTAAATATACTCGTGAGCGTCATAAGCCGGGAACGCGTTATTTTGGTCCCTACACCGACAGCCGCGCGGCGCGCGAGACCATTGATACGCTGCGCAAGGTAATCCCGATCTGCTCGGCTTCTTGTGCGGAATGGCGTCGATGCCGCCGTATCGTCGAGTCCCACAAGGGCGAAGAAGATATCGTCAATATGATTTGCGCTCAAAACGGGCGTCCCTGCTTTGACTTCCATGTTGGCCGCGGCCCGGGGGCATGCGTCGGTGCGATCTCTCCAGCCGACTATGCTAAAAACGTTAAACGCGTCGAGCGATTTTTGTCGGGCCATCGTAAAGATGTCGTTGATGAGCTTACATCCGAGATGACGGACGCCGCTGGAGCGCTCGATTTTGAGCGGGCGGCGCGCGTCAAGCGTCGCTTGGAAGTTATTAGGGGCCTGGACGACCGACAGCAGGTCGTTTTTCCGTCGAGTGTCGATCTCGATGTGATTGGTTTCTATCGAGAAGAGACCATTTCGGCCGCCTGCGTGTTTGTTGTGCGCGAGGGGCGAACGGTTCGAACCTGTGAGTTCATTCTCGATAAGGGCCTGGATGTCGATGAAGAGGAGCTTCAGTCGGGCTTTCTCAAGCGCTATTACGACGAGACGGCTGATATTCCAGCCGAGGTGAACCTTTCCGTCGAGCTTGAGGATGCGGAGGCGCTAGGGGAGTGGCTTTCGGACAAGCGCGAGCGTTCCTGTCATCTCCATAGGCCTCAGCGCGGCGAAAAACACCGGTTGCTCGATATGGCATCTAAAAATGCGCGTCATGCCCTCATGCGTTATATGATGCGCACGGGATACGCCGACGATCGCACCAATCGAGCGCTCCTGGAGCTTGAGAGCGCCTTGGCGCTACCTGCGCCGCCAATGCGAATCGAGTGCTTCGATATCTCTACGCTTCATGGCACCTTTACGGTCGCCTCGATGGTGGTGTTTACCAACGGCCACGCCGACAAGAGCCAGTACCGCCGCTTTAAAATCCAGGCCGAATTGGACGAGGCGAACGACTTCGTTTCGATGTCCGAGGTTTTGGGGCGTCGCTATGCTCCCGAGCGGATGGGCGACGAACGTTTTGGCTCGCGCCCCGATTTGCTCGTTGTCGACGGCGGCAAGCCGCAATTGACGGCTGCAATTAAGCAACTTGAGGCCCTTGGGCTCGATATACCAGTTTGTGGTTTGGCAAAGGCCGATGAGGAAGTTTTCGTGCCTTGGGACGAGACTCCTGTCGTACTTCCGACCGGGTCTGCGTCGCTCTATCTCATCAAGCAGGTGCGCGACGAATCGCACCGTTTTGCCATCACGTTCCATCGTGAGTTGCGCGATAAAGCCATGACGGTTTCGGTACTCGATGACGTTCCAGGCGTGGGACCCACTAGAAAACGTGCAATTATGCGCCATTTTGGCTCGATGAAGCGGTTGCGCGCGGCGAGTGAGCAAGAGATCGCGGAAGTTCGCGGCATACCTGCCGATGTTGCCAAGGCGGTCCACGAGGCGCTCGTTGCATGGAATGCCGAGCGCGCCGAGGCCGCGGCTGGCCATTCCGATAGCTAAACACGAGCATAAACAACTGATATACATGATTGCGCGATTTTCAACCATTTATTTCGCCATGATTGCCTGCAGGTTTCGGGTTTTATTAACGCTAAAACGTTTGACTAACCCAAGCGAAAACCCTGCTATCCTGCGGGTTGACGAAGACTGATATCTCACCTCGCCGATACATACTGTCTGCTGTATCGTTTGTCAACGAATTCGGTGAACGGTAGTAAATACCGTTCAAGCGTATGTATGTATCGGTCGCCGAGCGCGGCACCTCAGTTGGGTTTGTCGGTAGGTAAGGTATATATCGTCCGCAAGTTGCGCGGGGGCAAGTTTAGGTGCTCCCGGGTAAGATTCTCTATTGATAGGAGAAGACATGGCCATCATCAATAAGGGTATGTCCAGGCGTTCGTTCCTCGGCCTCACCGGCAGCGTCGCTGCTGTCGCCGGCTTTGGTCTCACTGGCTGCGGTGGCAGCTCTAGCGACGAGGGTTCCGCTCCCGCCGATTCCGCCAACCGTGGCGGCGGCGTGATCACTGCCGGTTCCGCTTACGCTCCGTCCAGCTTCGACCCCGCCAGCACTGGCTCCGCCGTGGGCCTGGGCGCTAACTGGCACGTCGTCGAGGGCCTCTACGGCATCGATTACCACGACTACAGCACTTTCAACGAGCTCGCCACCGATGATCCCAAGTCCGTGGACGACACCACCTTCGAGGTCACCATCCGCAAGGGCGCCAAATTCTCCGATGGCACCGAGGTTACCGCTGACGACGTCGTCGCCTCCTACACCGCTTGCGCCGCTTCTGCCACCTACGCTCCGTTCTTCCAGCCTTTCGAGTCCATCGAGGCCAAGGATGCCAGCACCGTGACGGTCAAGACCAAGGTCCCCAACTTCTCCCTGCTCAAGGATCGTCTGGCCATCATTCGCGTTACTCCTGCCGCCCAGAGCGAGGAGGATCGCGCCAAGCAGCCGATCGGCTCCGGCCCCTGGATGTACGATTCTATCTCCGATACCGAGATCACCCTGGTTCCCAACCCCGAGTACAACGGTGAGTATGCTGCCGAGGATAAGAAGATCCAGTACAGCATCCTGACCGACCCCACCGCTCGCGTCACCGCTCAGCAGGAAGGCTCCACGCTCGTCATGGAGCTCGTTACCGCTGACGCCGTCGACCAGCTCGAGGGCGCCGGCTGCAAGATCGACAACGTCCAGGGCTTCGGCACCCGCTTCATCATGTTCAACGTCGCCAAGGAGCCTTGGAACGACGTCAAGGTCCGTCAGGCTGTCATGTATGCGCTCGACACCGAGAAGATGATCAGCAACACCTTCGCCGGCCTTGCTACCGCTGCCAGCTGCTACCTGCCCAAGAGCTTCACCAACTATCATGAGGCCTCCACGGTGTACAAGACCGATGCCAAGAAGGCCAAGAAGCTTATCGAGGAGTCCGGTATCACCCCGGGCGCCATTACCCTGCGCACCACTGATAACGAGCAGATCAAGGGTATGGCTGCCCAGGTCAAGAACGACCTCGACGCTCTCGGCTTCGATGTGACCATCCAGACCGATACCTCGCCGGCCACCTATGCTGCCATCGACGGCGGCGAGGCCTACGATATCCTCCTTGCCCCTGGCGATCCTTCCTGCTTCGGCGCAGACCCCGACCTGCTGCTCAACTGGTGGTACGGCGACAACGTCTGGATGCAGACCCGTTGCCCGTGGAAGGAGTCCGCTGAGTGGCAGAAGCTCCACGGCCTTATGGACGAGGCTCTTGCCGCCGAGGGCGACGAGCAGCAGAAGAAGTGGAACGAGTGCTTCGACATCATCGCCGACAACGCCGTTCTGTACCCCGTTGTCCACGTTAAGACCGTCTCCGCTTCCTGGAACGACCCGTCCACTGCGCCCAACGGCGAGGCCCTCGATGGCTTCAAGGGCATCGGCACGACGAGCATGTCCTTTAAGGGTGTCGCGACCGTCAAGGCGTAAGACTCGCTTGAGTCTATATGCAGGATGTCGGCCGTTGGGACCGTATCCTCATAGTTGAAACAAAGACCCGGGCGGCAACGATGTCGCTCGGGTCTTGTAATGAGTGTCCGTACTCATATACCAGTTGGTCCTACCGACAAAAGAAAGGGGAGAGAACGTGAACAACTTTCTACGTTTGATTGGAAGGCGTCTCGTGGCGCTGCCGATCATGGCATTGGGCGTCACCGTCCTGGTGTTCTTCCTTATGTCGTTCTCCAAGACCGACCCCGCCTACACGGCGTTGGGTGACGGTGCCTCGCCCGAGGCGGTTGCCGAGTACCATGAGAAGTATGGTCTGGACGACCCCTGGCCCGTGCGCTACGTGCGCTATATGGGCAATTTGATCCATGGCGACATGGGCACCTATGGTGCTGCTCGCAACTCCGTTTCCAAGCGAATCTCCACGGCCCTACCCGTCACGATGCAGCTGACCTTCATCGGTCTTGCCATCGGTGCGGTCGTATCGTTTTTGCTCGGCGTCATCGCGGCACTGTATCGCGATAAATGGCCGGACCAAGTGATCCGCGTCTTTTCCATCGCCGGCTTGGCAACCCCGTCGTTCTGGCTTGCCGTTCTGTTGATCCTGCTGTTCTCTTCCTACCTTAAGGTACTCCCGGCATCGGGTGCCCTGCCGCACTTCACCACGAATCCGGCTGGCTATCTGGGACGCATGATCATGCCCGCCATCGCCTTGGCATTTCCGCTGACGGGTCAGATGACTCGTATCGTGCGTACCGCCATGGTCGAGGAGCTCGACAAGGACTATGTCCGTATGGCTCGCGGCGCCGGCGTTCCCGAGAAGGTCGTCGTCGGCATCAACGTTCTTCGCAACGCGCTGATCACCCCGGTCACCACCCTCGGTCTTAAGATTGGCTATCTCATGGGCGGCGCCGTCGTCATCGAGGTCATCTTCAACCTCCCCGGCATGGGTACTGCGATCCTGCAGGGCGTTCAGGGCAACGAGGCGAACCTGGTTCAGGGCGTCGTCATCGTCGTTGCTCTTGCCTTCATCATCATCAACATCGTGGTTGACATGCTCTACCTGCTCATCAACCCGCGCATCAGGACGGTGTAGATTATGGTAAAGATTCGAGAGAAGCAAACCGAGCAGCTCGAGAAGGCTGCCTCCAAGGGGCTCAAGCTCGGTGGCTGGAAGAAGATGACGTTATCTTCTAAGATTGCCGCCATCGTGCTGGTGCTGGTCGCCCTGACTGCGATTCTTGCCCCCGTTCTTGCCCCCTATAGCCCGGTCGAGATCTTTACGGCTCGCCAGGCTCCCGGCAACGGGTTTATCTTCGGAACCGACGACAAGGGCCGTGACATCCTTTCGCGTATGCTCTACGGTGGCCGTTACTCGCTGATCATCGGCTTTGGTGCTACCGCTATGGCTCTGGTCTGTGGCTCCGTTGTCGGTGCTCTTGCTGCGGTTTCGCGCAAGGCCGTCTCCGAGACGATTATGCGCATCCTGGACATCATCATGTCTGTCCCGGGTATCGCCCTCGCAGCCGTCTTCGTTTCCATCCTGGGCAACTCCGTGCCGTCGATTATCTTTGCGATCGGCTTTATGTACACCCCGCAGATCGCCCGTATCGTGCGTGCCAACATCGTATCCGAGTACGGTGAGGACTATGTCCGCGCGGTCATCGTCTCCGGCGCCAAGGCTCCGTGGATTCTGATCAAGCACGTTCTTCGTAACTGCATTGCCCCGATCATGGTCTTCACCGTCACCCTGGTCGCCGACGCCATCATCTTCGAGGCTTCGCTGACCTTTATCGGCGCTGGCATCCAGGAGCCCACTGCTACGTGGGGCAACATCCTCGCCGACGCCCGCGGTGGCGTGCTCGCCGGTCGTTGGTGGCAGGCGCTGTTCCCGGGTCTGGCCATCATGATCACCTGCCTGGCGCTCAACATCCTCTCCGAGGGCATTACCGACGCTATGGCCGCTGCTCCTTCCGCCGCTCTGGATCCGACCGATTCCTCCAAGCGCCGCGAGGCCGACCTGCTGGTCTCCGACCCCGTTCGCGCCTACAAGGAGCAGGCCCAGTCCCTGTCCGCCCGTCTTGGAGCCCTGCGCGATGTCGAGCTCAAGCGTAACGACCGCCATGTGCCCGATGAGTCCGTTGAGCCGATTCTTTCGGTCCGCGATTTCTGCATCCAGTTTGAGCACCACGGTGATATCAACGTCGTCGACCATGTCAACTTTGACGTCCGTCCCGGCCAGACCATGGGCCTGGTAGGCGAGTCCGGCTGCGGTAAGTCCATCACCACGCTGGCCATCATGGGCCTGACCGATGAGGACGAGCATCTTTCCGGCGAGGTCCTCTGGGAGGGTCGTGACCTGCTCAAGATGAGCAAGAAGGAGTGGTTCGGCCTGCGCGGTACCGATATCGCCATGGTCTATCAGGACGCCCTGTCCTCGCTCAACCCCTCTATGCTCATCTCCGCCCAGATGAAGCAGCTCACCAAGCGCGGCGGCACCCGCAGCGCCGAGGAGCTCCTGGAGCTCGTCGGCCTCGATCCCAAGCGCACGCTCGAGAGCTATCCGCACGAGCTTTCCGGTGGACAGCGTCAGCGCGTTCTGATCGCTATGGCCCTTACCCGCGACCCCAAGCTGGTCATCTGCGACGAGCCCACGACCGCTCTGGACGTTACCGTCCAAAAGCAGGTCATTAAGCTGCTCAACGATCTTCAGGCCAAGCTCGGCTTTGCCATGATCTTCGTTTCGCATGACCTGGCGTTGGTCGCCGAGGTCGCCCATAACATCACGGTTATGTACGCCGGTCAGGTTATCGAGCAGGCGCCCACCAAGGAGCTGCTCACCAACCCGATTCACGAGTACACCCGCGGTCTTCTGGGTTCCGTTCTGTCCATCGAGAGCGGTTCGGGCCGCCTGCACCAGGTACCCGGCGCCGTCCCCAGCCCGCGCGATTTCCCCAAGGGCGATCGCTTCGCGCCCCGCTCAAGCCATCCGCACATCGGCCTGGACACCCGTCCGGTCTTCAAGCGCGTGCCCGGCACCGAGCACTTCTATTCCGAGCTCCCCGATGAGGTGCTCAAGGCAAATGGTTTGACCCCTCATGCGGAGGTGATGTAGATGAGCGAGACTGCGGTCAACGGCGTCGAGCCGATTATCTTCCTTGACGATGTCCACGTCACCTTTAGGACCCGTACCGGTTCGATCCTGCACCCCAATCTGGTTCATGCCGTCCAAGGCGTGACCATTAAGCTCATGCCCGGTCAGACGATCGGCATCGTCGGCGAGTCCGGTTGCGGCAAGTCCACCACTGCTAATGTCATGTGCGGCCTGCAGGCCCCCACGAGTGGCAAGGTCTACTTTAAGGGCAAGGACGTCACCAAGCGTACTGCCGAGGATCGTCGTCACATGGGCCGCGTCATCTCGGTCGTGTTCCAGAACCCCGCGACGGCACTCAACCCTCGCATGGTCGTTCGTGAGCAGCTGCTCGATCCCATGCGCGTCCACAACCTGGGTACCGAGGCCGAGCAGGAGAAGCGCGTTAAGGAACTCCTGGAACTCACCGGTCTGCCCAGCTCTGCCGCCGAGGTTCTTCCCGGCCAGCTTTCGGGCGGTCAGCGCCAGCGCGTGGCAATTGCCCGTGCCCTGTCGTTGAACCCTGACGCCATCATCGCCGACGAGCCCACCTCGGCTCTGGACGTTTCGGTCCGCGCGCAGATCCTCAACCTGTTGACCGATCTTAAGAAGGAGCTCGGCCTGGCCATGGTGTTCATTAGCCATGACATCCAGACGGTCCGCTACATCTCTGACGACATCATCGTCATGAACGGCGGCAAGATCGTCGAGCAGGGCGAGGCCAAGCAGGTCTTCCAGAACCCGCAGGACCCCTACACCAAGATGCTGCTCGGTGCTGCGCCGTCGCTGCTGCACCCCAAGCTTGGCGAGTAGGTTCGCTTTCCCTCCTGTGCGCCCGGCTCCCTTGCCGGGCGCACCTTCGTTGCGATTTCGAAAGGTTGGGTTCACGAGCCATGCCAAGCGCTCAGGAGCTACAACAGCAATTTGGTGGTTATCGGGGCGCCATGCCTCGTCCATCAGATTTCGATCTCTTTTGGAACGACCGCATGGCCGAGGCTGACGCCGTCGAGATCGACTATTCGGTCGAGGCGGCATCGATTGCCGATACTGCGACCTGCCAGTTTTTTGACCTCTGGTATACGGGCATGTGTGGCGCCCGCCTGCATGCCAAGTATCTCAAGCCGGTTTCGGACGAGTCCGTGCCGCTGGTGCTACAGTTCCACGGCTATCCGGGCGCAAGCCGCAGCTGGTTCGAGCAGGCATCGTTTGCGGGTATGGGCATGGCGCTTGTCGCCCTCGACTGCCCCGGTCAGGGTGGCCCCTCCGAGGATATTGGTGGATTTGAAGGCACAACGGTTGCCGGGCATATCGTTGCCGGTATCGACGGCGACCCGGCCAATCTCTACTACGTACGCTTGCATCAGGATATCCGCATTCTGTGCCGCATTGTTCGCGAGCTCGAGGGCATCGATCTTGCCCGTGTTTTTGTGAACGGTGCGTCGCAGGGCGGTGGCTTGGGCATTGCGACCTGCGCGCTTAACAGCGAGCTTATCAATCGTGCCGCCATCCTCTATCCTTTCCTGTCGGATTTCCGCCTGGTCTGGGATTTGGATGCCGACGACATTGCCTACGAGGGCCTGCGCTATTGGTCTCGCTGGTTTGACGAGGACTCGACTCGTATTGACGAAGCCTATGCCAAGCTGGCGTATTTCGATTCCAAGAACTTTGCCCCCATGGTCAAATGCCCCGTGCTGTTTGGCACGGGAACGGCTGATATCGTCTGTCCACCGGCGACGCAGTTTGCGGTCTACAACAACCTGACCTGTGAGAAGCGCCATGAGTTCTTTGAGGGTTTTGGCCACGAGGAGATTCAGGATTTTGACGATCTGATCATTCCGTTTTTCTGCAAGGAAGGGGAGGCTCATGTCTAAGTGCGAGAGCAATGTCAATGAGCTGATTGACCCCGAGCTTGCGGGGATCTCTGGGACGGTTTCGTCAAGGCTCTCCGATTTCCGTGATTGGCGCGGCGATGCCTTGGCGGATGTTTCCGAGTTGGAGGCAGCCGCTTCGGACCTTGAGGTTTGCGGACTGACTGTCACGGCGATTGATTTCGCCAATCCGTGCGCGCGCTACTCCGAGGTTTCCTTTGAACTTGCCGGGGAAGTCGTACACGGCCGTTTGATTGAGCCCTCAGGTTGTGCCCGGGCATCCGAGCTTGTGCCGCTATGCCTGATGTTTCATGACATCGACCGACCCGTACGTGGATGGCATCACATGACGAGGTTTGCCGCCATGGGATATGCCGTGCTTGCGCTGGACGACGATGTGATTGGGCTCAGCGAGCTGAAGCAGAGGGTTACCTCGCCCGTTTTTGTTGAACGCGTCCGCTGGGGCTGTGCAATGGCAAAGGTCGCGCGCAATCTTGACGGCATGGACCCCGACCGCATCTTTGCATGGGGCGAGGGCCTTGGCGGTGGAGTCGCGCTGGCGGTTTCTGCTCTAGACGAGCGGGGCCTTGCCTGCACGGCGGTTGCCAATCCGCTTCCCGGCGGCCTCGAAGCGCTGTCGTCTCGGGTGCGCGGATCGGTACTTATGGGTACATCGCTCATGGATGCCGTGAGCGATCCCAAGGGCCAGTTTGCCGTATTCAACGGTCTTGAGTGTGACCGGAGGCATATTATCTATGCCAAATATGCTCACGAACGCATCAATGCGTTCGAAAACGAAGTCGTCGACTTCTTTAACCAAGTGTTCTACCTGTGTTCTTTGGCCTAGACGGCCTGGACACTGCCAACAAGAGTGGGCGGCATAGGGCCACCCGCCAGACAACTAAGGAGATTCTTGTGGCAACTCAGAAATTCACCGGCGTTATTCCTCCCGTCGTTGTTCCCGATACCGAAGATCACCAGCTCGACGTTGCCTCCTTTGAGCGCAGCATCAACCGCATGATCGACGCCGGCGTCGATGGCCTGTTCTTCCTGGGCTCTTCGGGTGAGGTCGTTTTCTCCACCGACGAGCGTCGTCGACAGATCATCGCCGAGGCCGTTCGAATCGTCGACCACCGCGTTCCTGTTCTGGTCGGCATCATCGATACCGAGACCGAGCGCATGATTGAGCACGGTAAGGTTGCTCAGGAGCTGGGCGCCGATGCGCTCGTCGCCACCTGCCCGTTCTATGCCCTGCAGGGCATGACCGAGGTCGAGGAGCATTTCCGCATCCTGCACGAGGAGCTCGACCTGCCCATCTTTGCCTATGACATTCCCGTGTGCGTTCACACCAAGCTCCCCTGGAAGCTCCTTGCAAAGCTCGGCGCCGAGGGCGTCCTTGCTGGCGTCAAGGATTCCTCGGGTGACGACGTCTCGTTCCGCTACCTCGTTCAGGAGAACGAGAAGAACGGCCATCCGATGAGCATCCTCACCGGCCATGAGGTCGTCGTCGACGGTGCCTACCTTGGTGGCGCCGACGGCTCTGTCCCGGGTCTCGCCAACGTTGAGCCCGAGGGCTACGTGCGTCAGTGGAAGGCCGCTCAGGCTGGTGACTGGGCTACCGTCAAAGCCGAGCAGGATCGCCTCAATGAGATTTCGCACATCTGGGACGTCACCTCGGGCGTCCAGGGCTATGCCGGTGGCGTTGGCGCCTTCAAGACCGCTATGAACCTCATGGGCATTTTCGACAGCCCGACCATGCCGCGCCCGGTGAAGGCCATGACCGGCGAGAACGTCGAGGCGATTAGGAAGGTCCTCCAGGACAACGGTCTCCTGTAAAGCTTTCCCGGGCACCCGATCTTGGGGCTCAAGCGATCGAGCGTGACCCATTAGGTCAATGCCCGACCGCTTTCACCCCAACCCCGGGCACTCGGGAAGCCTTTAGCAAGCTGCGGCGATAACACCGCCTTTATTTCCTGTAGTTGTTTTTATCTCCTAAGGAGAGCGACATGGAGAACAAGTACATCTGCTCCGTTGATATCGGTGGCACCAAGATTGCGACCGCCATTATGGAATATCCGGCTGATGGCGGCGTGCCCCATCCCGTATTTGAGGCTGAGGTTCCCACCGAGGCCCAAGAGGGCGGTGAGGCCGTCTTCCAGCGTATCGAGGCGTCCATCAAGGCCGCTCTCGAGGCGAATCCCGATGTCGAGGTCCTTGGCGTCGGTATCGGTGCCGCTGGCGTCGTCGATCCCAAGACGGGCGCCATCGCGTATGCCAACGAGATCATGCCCGGCTGGTCCGGCGTTCAGTTGGGGCCGCGTCTGCGCGAGGACCTCGGTCTTCCCGTTGCCGTTGTAGGCGACGTGCAGGCTCATGCTCTGGGTGAGGCCCATTGGGGCGTCGGCAAGGGCAAGTTCTCCGTCTTGTGTCTGGGCATCGGTACGGGTATCGGAGGCGCATATGTCGAGAACGGCCGCGTGATGCAGGGCTTCCATGGTGCTGCCGGCCATATGGGCCACATCGAGTGCTCGGCTGCCGCCGGCATTCCCTGCGCCTGCGGGCGTTCCGGCCATCTGGAGTCGGTGGCTTCGGGTACGTCGATTGGGCGCATGTACGACGAGCGCTTCGGTCGCGTTGACCCCAGCCGTCCCTCGGTTGGCCGCGACGTGAACGACCTGTGCCGCGCGGGTGACGCAAAGGCGACCGAGGTCATCCACGATGCCGGCTTTGCATTGGGCGCTAGCTTGGGCTCGCTCGCCAACATTCTGGATCCAGAGGTCATCGTGCTTTCGGGTGGCGTAATTCACCAGGGACCCGATTGGCGTTCGCAGACGTGGAAGGATTCGGTACACGAGGGCTATGCCAGCCAGGCGCTCGATCCGCTTCAGGACACGCCGATCCTCATCGGTTCTCTGGAGGGCGACGCACCGCTTATCGGTGCCGCCGAGCATCTTCTTGCCTCGTTAAAGTAAACGTATCTGCTGTAGGAGCCTCCCGAGACGACACGCCTCGGGAGGCTGTTCTGAGAAAGGTTATAGCCTTATGACCGTCGATCCTTTAATTCAATCCCTGAAGGGTAAGCTCATCGTGAGCGTTCAGGCGTATATGGGCGAGCCGCTTCGTACGCCCGAGACCATGGCTCAAATGTCTCGCGCTTGCGAACTCGGTGGCGCCGCCGCCATTCGTTGCCAGGGCCTTGCCGACATTGCTGCCATTAAGGGTCGTTGTGAGGTTCCTGTTATCGGCCTGTGGAAGGATGGACACGAGGGCGTTTACATCACGCCGACGCTGCGTCACGCCCGCGCCTGCGTTGCTGCCGGTGCTGACATCGTGGCGATTGACGCCACCGATCGTCCGCGCCCCGATGGCAAGTCGCTCGAGGACACTTTTCGTCCGCTGCACGAGGAGGGCGTGCTTCTGATGGCGGACTGCGCCACGATCGAGGATATCCGCCGCGCGGTCGACATGGGCTTCGATTTGGTTTCCACTACGCTTTCGCATGGCGTCGCCGCCATCGATTGCACCATGGCAGACGGCCCCGACCTGCCGCTTTTGCGCCAGGCAACCGAGGAGTTCCCCGGTCTTCCCATTATTTGCGAGGGTCGTGTGCATACGCCCGAGGAGGCTCGCGCCGCGATTGACGCCGGCGCCTGGGCCGTTGTCGTTGGCACTGCCATTACGCACCCCACAAGTATTACGAGTTGGTTCAAGGCTGCGCTTGAGGCGTAAGACGGGCCCCGTATCCGCTTGGGGCGGTATACTCAACTAAGGCAATTGATCGCGCGGGATCCGCTGGCCGGGTCCTGCGCTTATTTTAGGAGGCAACACATGCAAAAGGGAGATGCCATGGATGCGGCGGAGCGCACGGAGCGCATTCCCGATATCGTCATCATCACCGGAATGTCCGGATCGGGCCGAACGCAAGCCATGCATGTGTTTGAGGACATGGGCTATTTTTGTATCGACAACCTGCCTCCGCGCCTGATTGCGCAGCTCGCAGAGCTTGTTGGCATCAATACGGGTGTGGGTAGACATCTTGCTGTTACCTGTGACCTTCGCAGCCAAGGCCTGTTTGATGAGCTGCTTGACGCCGTTGCCGCCTTGGAAGAGCGCGAGATGAGCTGTGACATTGTGTTTCTCGATGCATCTGATGAGGTGCTGATTCGCCGCTACAGCGAAAACCGCCGCCGCCATCCCATTGCGAAGCCGGGGGAGACCACGGCCGACGCCATCCAGCGCGAGCGTTTACAACTCCAGGGCGTGCGCGACCGAGCCGATATGATCATCGATACGAGCCGCCTTCGTACCTCTGCTTTACGCAATAAGCTGCGTGCGGCTTTTTCAGAGCTGTCCGACCAGCAGCTCATGGACGTCCACGTCTTCTCATTTGGCTTTAAGCATGGTATGCCCGTCGAGGCAGACATCATGATCGATGTTCGCTTCCTGCCTAATCCATTCTACGACCCCGAGATGCGCACGTTGACCGGCCTCGATAAGAAGGTCTCCGACTTTGTCCTGGACCATCCCAAGACGCAGGAGTTCTGGAAGGTTTGGACGCAGTTGCTCGATACGGTCATGCCGGGTTATATCGCGGAGGGCAAGCCGCAGCTTTCCATTGCCATCGGCTGTACGGGCGGCCAGCACCGCAGCGTTGCCATTGCAGAGGCTACGGCCCGATACCTGGAAGGTGCTCAGTATCACGTGAGCATTTCTCACCGCGACTTGTCGCGTGCCAACACGAAAGCATAGGTTTGAATGTCGTTTACCGCCGAGGTGCGTGACGAGCTTGCGCGCTGCGAACCCGAATGTGAATATTGCGATCTGTCGACACTTGCCGCTCTTACACGTGTGAGTGGCACGCTTTCGCTGGCGGGCTCTGGTCGGTACCGTTTGACGGTTGCGACCGAGACGGGTGCCGTTGCACGCACGATGATTACGCTGACGCACCGCATCCTCAAGCTCAAAACGGAGTTTACCGTCCGCAAGTCGGTCTTGCATAAGGTGCGAAACTATCTCATCACCTTGCCCGACCAGCCCGACCTCGATAAGGCTTTGGTTCTGCTGGGCATTCTCGACCGCAGGGGAGGGCTCGTCGCCGGTGTGCCGCGCCATATCGTCGCCCGGCCCTGCTGCAGGCTCGCCTACATTCGCGGCGCTTTGATTGCCGGCGGCTTTGTGGCAGACCCGCGTGGCGATTTTCACCTGGAGATTGCGGTGCAGGGCGAACAATACGCCAAGGGGCTTTGCGACCTGTTGGAGCAGGTCGGGGTTCATGCACGCGTCAACGCCCGGCGAGGATCATATGCCGTGTACATCAAGAGCGCCGAGGAGATTGAGCATTTGCTCAAATTGATTGGTGCCAAGCGCAGCGTTGCCGAAATCGAGGAAGCCCGTGCGGTCAAGTTGGTGAAAAACGACGTAAATCGTCGCGTGAATGCTGAGCTGGCCAACCAGACGAGAAGCGCCGGCGCTGCCCAACATCAGCTCGCGCTTATCGAGGAGCTTGAGCGACGCGGCATGCGCGATGTGCTCCCGGATGCCTTGGCGGCCTTTTGTGACTTACGTGAGCGCTATCCCGATCTCTCACTGCGAGATTTGGGGGAGATGGCCGACCCTCCTTTGTCAAAGTCGGCCCTATATCACCGTGTTTTGCGTCTTGAAAAGCTCATTGAAGCGAACAAGTAGTTTAAAGCGGCAGTTTATATAGTACTTGAACTGCTGTTTTATGCTTTAAAACGTTTTAAAGCAAATTTGATTTTCAATTTCGAGCATTCTCGTGAAATTCAAGTCAAAAAAAAGGTATATTAGGCGAGTGGTTAGTTTGTGGGCCTCAACGGCGGGCGCTGTAGCTTGCGGGGGCCTTACGAAAGGAGACACAATGGCAGTAAAGGTTGCTATTAACGGCTTCGGTCGCATCGGTCGTCTGGCCTTCCGTCAGATGTTCGGTCATGAGGGCTCCGAGATCGTCGCTATCAACGACCTCACCTCTCCCGATATGCTCGCTTACCTGCTGAAGTACGACTCCACGCAGGGCAACTATGCTCGCGATCACGAGGTCGTCGCTGGCGAGGATTCCATCACCGTTGACGGCAAGGAGATCAAGATCTACAAGGAGGCCGACGCCAACAACCTGCCTTGGGGCGACCTCGACGTCGACGTCGTTCTCGAGTGCACTGGCTTCTACACCAGCAAGGCTAAGGCTCAGGCCCACATCAACGCTGGTGCCAAGAAGGTCGTCATCTCCGCTCCGGCCGGCAGCGATCTGCCCACCATCGTGTACAACGTCAACCATGAGACGCTGACCGCTGAGGACAACATCATCTCCGCTGCTTCCTGCACCACCAACTGCCTCGCCCCGATGGCCAAGGGTCTGAACGACTTCGCTCCCATCGTGTCCGGCATCATGACCACCATTCACGCCTGGACTGGCGACCAGATGCCGCTCGACGGCCCGCAGCGCAAGGGCAACAAGCGTCGTAGCCGCGCCTGCGCCGTCAACATCGTCCCCAACACCACCGGTGCTGCCAAGGCTATCGGCCTGGTTCTCCCCGAGCTCAACGGTAAGCTCATCGGTGCCGCCCAGCGCGTCCCGACGCCGACCGGCTCCCTCACCAACCTCTACGCTGTCGTTGACAAGAAGGTTACCGCCGACGAGGTCAACGCCGCTATGAAGGCCTACGCTGCCACCATCTCCGAGACCTTCGCTTACAACGAGGACGACATCGTCTCCACCGATATCATCGGCGAGACCCATGGCTCCATCTTCGACGCCACTCAGACCATGTGCTCTGACCTCGGCAACGGTCAGACCCTCGTTCAGGTTACCTCTTGGTACGACAACGAGAACTCCTACACCTCTCAGATGGTCCGCACCATCAAGTACTTCGAGAAGTTCGTTGCTTAATTTGGCTTTTAGCGAATAGCTCGTTGAGCGTCTAAAAAAGGGCGCGGCCTTATAGGGCTTACACCCTAAGGTCGCGCCCTTTTTATAAGAAATCGTCTGCCGTAATGGGAGGCAGACACGTACGAAAGGTAGAAGCAAACATGGCCTTTACCAAGAAGACCGTCCGCGACATTGATGTCGACGGCAAGCGCGTTCTCGTCCGCGTTGACTTCAACGTGCCTATCAAGGATGGCGTCGTTGGCGACACCACCCGTATCAAGGCTGCCCTGCCCACCATCAACTATCTCGTTGAGCACAATGCTCGCGTTATCCTCATGAGCCACCTTGGCCGTCCCGAGGGCACCGGCTTCCAGCCCGAGCTTTCCCTCGAGCCCGTCGCCAAGAAGCTCGCCGAGCTCTCTGGTCTCGATGTTGCTTTTGTCGCCGACACTTATGGCGAGAAGGCCGCCGAGGCCGTCGCCGCCGTCGAGCCGGGCAAGGTCCTCGTTCTCGAGAACGTCCGTTTTGACAAGCGTGAGAAGAAGAACGATCCCGAGATCGCCAAGACCCTCGCTTCCTATGGCGACGTCTTCGTCCTCGACGCCTTCGGTACCGCTCACCGCGCCCAGGGTTCCGTCGTGGGTCCCGCCGCTTACCTGCCCGCAGTCGCTGGCTTCCTTCTGGAGAAGGAGGTCGACACGCTGACCGGTATCTTCGCCGAACCCGAGCGTCCCTTCGTCGCCATCGTCGGCGGTTCCAAGGTTTCCTCCAAGATCGGCGTTCTCGATCACCTTATCGACTCCGCCGACACCCTGATTATCGGTGGCGGCATGGCCTATACCTTCTTCCTGGCTCAGGGCATGACCGTCGGTCAGTCCCTCAAGGAAGAGGACTGGGTCGAGCGCGCTGGCGAGATGCTCAAGAAGGCCGAGGAGAAGGGCGTCAAGATCCTGCTCCCCATCGACAACCGTGTTGCCGACCACTTTGGCGAGGACGCTGTCCCCGAGGTTGTCGCTTCCGACGCTATCCCCGACGACCGTGAGGGCATGGACATCGGCCCCAAGACCGAGGAGCTCTACGCCGAGGCCGTCAAGGGCGCCAAGACCGTATTCTGGAATGGCCCCATGGGCGTCTTTGAGTTCGACAACTTCGCTCACGGCACCCAGGCTATCGCCGAGGCTGTCGCCGAGGCTGATTGCACCTCGATCATCGGTGGTGGCGATTCCGTCGCAGCCGTCAACAAGTTTAACCTGGCCGACAAGATGAGCTGGATCTCCACCGGCGGTGGCGCTTCCATGGAGCTCGTCGAGGGTAAGGCCCTGCCCGGAGTGGAGGCGCTTCTCGATGCCTAATCGCACCCTTCTTATCGCTGGTAACTGGAAGATGAACAACGACGTCGCCGAGGCTGCCAAGCTCGCCGACGAGCTGGCCCAGGCTCTACCCGAGGTTCCGGCTGGCGTCGAGGTGCTCGTCTGCCCTCCGACCATTGACATTACTACGGTTCATGACCGCATTCAGGCTGCCCCCATCGCCCTCGGTGCACAGAACGTGTACTGGGAGGCCAAGGGTGCCTTCACCGGTGAGTCCTCTTGCGACATGCTCAAGTCCGCTGGCTGCACCTACTGCATCATCGGCCACTCCGAGCGTCGTGACTACTTCCACGAGACCGATGAGGACCAGAACAAGAAGGCTAAGGCTCTCGTTGCCGCCGGTCTTGTTCCCGTCTTCTGCTGCGGTGAGTCCCTTGAGGTTCGCGAGGCCGGCACCTATGTCGAGCATGTCGTGAACCAGGTCAAGGCTGGTCTCGAGGGTCTTGAGATCACCTGCCCCAAGCAGGTCGTCGTCGCCTACGAGCCCATCTGGGCCATCGGCACCGGCAAGACCGCTACCGCCGAGGACGCTCAGGAGGTCTGCGGCGCTATCCGTGAGACCCTCAAGGAGATGTTCGGCGAGGAGCTCGCCAACGGCATCCGCGTTCTTTATGGTGGCTCCGCCAAGCCCGCCAACATCGCTGAGCTTGTTGCCAAGCCCGACGTTGACGGCGCCCTCGTGGGCGGCGCTTCGCTCAAGGCTGCCGACTTCGCCTCTATGGTCGTCAAGGCAGGCGAGTAGGGCATATGGCACAGCGTCATCTTCCTGCACTCCTAATCATCATGGATGGCTGCGGCTTGGCTCCGGCCGACGGCGAGAACGCCGTCGCTGCCGCCAAGACGCCCTTCCTCGATAGCCTGTACGAGAAGTATCCTCACACCACGCTCGGTGCTTCGGGCGAGGACGTGGGCCTTCCCGACGGCCAGATGGGCAACTCCGAGGTGGGTCACCTCAACATCGGTGCCGGCCGCATCGTGTTTCAGGAGCTTTCGCGCATCAACAACGCCATCAAGGACGGCTCCATCGCCAAGAACGAGGTTTTCGTCAAGGCTATGGATGACGTCAAGGCCGAGGGCAAGACCCTGCACCTCATGGGCCTTATGAGCCCCGGCGGTGTTCATTCTCACATGAACCATGTCGAGGCCTTGGTCAAGATGGCTGCCCAGTATGGCATTAAGACCGTTCGCGTTCACGCCTTTATGGATGGCCGCGACGTCGATCCGCAGTCCGGTGCCGGCTACATGAGCGAGTTCTGCGCCTTCCTGGCCAAGATCTCCGAGGAGACTGGTTGCGACGCTCGCGTTGCTACCGTCTCGGGCCGTTATTGGGCCATGGACCGCGACAACCGTTGGGAGCGCATCGAGCGCGCCTACGACGTCATGGTCAATGCGTCCGATGCCGATACCGACCCCGTTGCCGGTATCAAGGCCTACTACGAGAAGGATCCGCGCGGCGATGAGTTCGTTGAGCCGTTCGCCGCCCACAACGAGGGCATCCACGAGGGCGACGCGGCCATCTTCTTCAACTTCCGTCCCGACCGCGCTCGTCAGATGACCCGCGTGTTCACGGACAAGGAGTTCGACGGCTTTGAGCGCGAGCAGATCAAGCTCTCGCACTTTGTGACGATGACCGAATACGATCCGACGTTTGACGTCGAGGTCGCCTTCCCCAAGACGTTCCCCGAGAACGTTCTGGCTGACGTTATCGCAGCCAATGGCCTGAAGCAGCTGCACACCGCCGAGACCGAGAAGTACGCCCACGTGACGTTCTTCCTTAACGGCGGCATCGAGGAGCCCAAGGAGGGCGAGGAGCGCGTGCTCGTCGCTTCCCCCAAGGTTGCTACCTACGATTTGCAGCCCGAGATGAGCGCTCCCGAGGTTACCGAGAAGCTCGTCGCTGCCATCAACGAGGACCGCGCTGATTTCTACATCGTGAACTTCGCGAACTGCGACATGGTTGGTCACACCGGTGTCTTCGACGCGGCCGTTAAGGCCGTCGAGGCTGTTGACGATGCCCTGTCCAAGGTTGTCCCGGCGATTCTCGCTAAGGGCGGCTTTGCGCTGATTACCGCCGACCACGGCAACGCCGATCACATGTTTGACGTTGCTTCCGACGGTTCCAAGCATCCGTTTACGGCTCACACCACCAACCGCGTGCCGTTCATCATCGTTGATGAGAAGGCACAGCTCACCGGTATCGAGGACGGTCGACTTTCCGATATCGCCCCGACTATGCTCACCATGGCTGGTCTGGAGCCTTCCGCCGAGATGACGGGCCGCGTGCTCGCGACCGAGGCCTAAGAGAAAACGCCAAGCGTTTCTTTGCAAGGGGGTTGACCATATTCGGGCAACCCCCCTTTTTTTGGTATTTCTGCCATTTCTACCTCGTCCCCAAATGGCAGGTGGGGAGTGTCGGGGGTTGTGGTACAGTACTAGAGTTTGAATTGTTCTATTAAGGAGCTTCTCTATGGGTCCGTTTCAGATTCTGCTGTTTGTAGTTTGGGCTGTCTCTGCCGTGGCGCTGACGATTCTCGTCCTGATGCATTCCGGTAAGGGCACCGGCGTTTCGGATATGATTGCCAGCTCGCTGTATAACTCCAGCTCTGCCACGGGCGTTATGGAGCAGAACCTTGACCGCCTGACCGTCATCATGGCTGTCGTGTTTGCCGTGTGCGTCGTGCTCTGCATGTTTTTCTTCCCGCAGGGCATCGTGGGCTACTAAGCACGAGCCGCATAAAATAATTGAAAAGGGTTCCGCAAGTGCGGGACCCTTTTTGTTTACATATTTGTAACAGAGTCAGAATATCACCACATACTGCGCCCAACTAAAGAAATTCTCGACCGTTAACCGGAATTAGCCCCAAACCGTGCATAAAATGCGCTACTGTATTGAAAACGTTGGCCTGTTGTGCATAACCAGCCATAGCAACGGGCGGCGTTTCGATAGTTCGGATCGGATTGTCTCGACATATGTCCGACTGAACATTTCTTTGTCCTATCTCATAAGGAGGATGGCATGGCTGATTCTATGTTCCACCAGCCCGTTATGGGTCGTCGCGCCTTTGTCGGCGGTACCCTTGCTGCGAGCTCCATGGCTTTTCTTGCCGCATGCGGCAAGAAGGGCGGCGACGCTTCCGGTTCTGAGTCCGGTTCGACGCTGAACTTCTACATCAATAACCCGGTCTGCATCGACCCCTACAATGTCCAGGAGGACCAGGGCACTCAGGTCGAGTACCAGCTCTTTGACGCTCTGACCTCTTATGACGCCGAGAAGGGCGAGATCGTTCCGCTGGCTTGCGAGTCCTTCGAGGCCAACGACGACGCCACCGAGTTTACCTTCAAGATCAAGAAGGCCAAGTTCCACAACGGTGATGACGTTACCTCCAAGTCCTTCAAGCTCGGTTGGGAGCGTCTGGTCAGCACCAAGTCCGCTGTCGCTAAAGAGTATGGTCCTTCCGAGGTCTCCTATCACCTTTCCATGGTCGAGGGCTATGACGATCTGCTTGCCGGTAACACTACTGAGCTTAGCGGTGTTACCTGCCCTGACGATGAGACCCTCGTCGTCAAGCTGACTTCCGCTTACGCCGACTTCCCCTTCGTCGCCTCTCATCCGGCTCTGTCCCCGGTTCCCGAGTGCGCTGAGTCCGATGTCAAGAGCTTCTACCTTGCCCCGATCGGTAACGGCCCGTTCATGATGGACGGCAAGTGGGAGGATGGTCAGGAGATCAACCTCAAGAAGTTCGACGATTACTATGGCGACAAGGCCAAAATCGATGGCATCCACTTCCAGGTCATCAAGGACGTGGAGACCGCTTACAAGGAGTTCCAGGCCGGTAACCTTGACATCTGCGACGTTCCCGTTGCTCAGATCGACGCCGCCAAGAAGGATCGCGGCGAGTCCAAGGACGGCTACACCATGGGCGACGGCGAGCGCATGCTGCTCGGTGCCGAGCCTTCCACCTACTACCTGACCTGCAACACCACGGCCGAGCCGTTCAACAACGCCGATCTGCGTAAGGGTATCTCCCTGGCCATCAACCGTGAGGCCATCTGCAAGACCATCTTCAAGGGTACCCGCACCCCCGCTGACGGCATTGTTCCTCCGGGCATCGATGGCTACAAGGAGGGCGCATGGGAGTTCTGCGCCTATGACGTCGACAAGGCTAACGAGTACCTCGACAAGGTTGCTCCCGCTGACGCCAACGGTGATCGTGGCATTAACGTGACTCTGTCCTACAACCAGGACGGTGGCCACAAGGAGATCATGGAGTCCATCATCGGTGACCTTGCCAAGGTTGGCATTACCGCCGTCTCCGATACCCCCGAGTGGTCTGCCCTGCTCGAGCAGTACCAGAACCTCAACTATCAGTTCGGTCGTCTGGGCTGGATTGCCGACTACCCGATCATGGACAACTTCCTGTATCCGCTGTTCCACTCCGACTCCCTCGGTGGCGACAACCGTTCTGGTTACAACAACCCCGAGTTCGACGCCAAGGTCGACGAGGCCCGTACCACGATTGACGACGAAGAGCGCGTCGCTAAGATGCAGGAGGCCGACGCAATCGTCGCTGCTGACTGCCCGGTCATCCCGCTGATGTTCTACACGCACACCCTCGCTGGTTCCGACCGCATCAAGCACCTCTATGTTGATCCGCAGAAGCATGCTGATCTGGGTACCGCTGAGCTCGCATAAGATTTGCAGCTTTGGTGAGGGTCAAGTTTTTACGTAGACCTCATGGGAAACATACAGTTCCCCCTAACCTGGGGTAAACTGGCTGATGGTAATTTTGGGATGCCGGTCTGGCGATCGGCATCCCATTTAGGTTAATCCCTAGATAGGGGAGTGGTATGGGTAAGTACATCGTTAAACGTGTGCTTCAGTTCATCCCGGTATTTTTGGGCGTTACGCTGATTCTGTTCGCCCTCCAGAATATCGTGCCGGGAGATCCGATCAAGCTGATCGGTGGAGACAAGGCTCTGTCCCCCGAGGTGGAGCTTCAGCTTCGCGTCCGCTATCACCTGGTCCAATCGGACGAGGACGGCAACGCGATCCTTGACGAGAACGGCGACCCCGTTCAAACGTCGCTCGTGGACCGTTACTTGTATTACATGAACGGCCTGCTTCATGGCGATCTGGGTAATTCCTATCAGCGCAAGCTGCCGGTTACGGAAATCTTTGCCCAGAAGTATCCGTATACGGTCAAACTTGCCGCATGCGCCATCGTACTCGAGGCAATCATGGGTATCGGTGCGGGTATCATTTCGGCGGTAAAGCGTTATTCCTTCTGGGATATTTTGGTAACGCTCACCACGTCGATCCTCGTTGCCGTCCCGGCCTTCTGGCTCGGTATGTTGCTGCAGCTGTTCTTTGGCGTCATTCTCAAGGACGCCACGGGTGGTGCATTCTCCATGCCGATCTCGGGTGCCGGTGGTTCCAGTTCTCAGTATCAGGATTGGATGCACTATGTGCTTCCGACCATTACGCTGGCTTCGGTTTCGACCGCTTATGCCGCCCGCATTATGCGCTCGCAGCTGCTTGACGTCATGAGCCAGGATTACATCCGTACGGCAAAGGCCAAGGGTCTCTCCAATCGCGCGATCATCATCAAGCATGCGCTTAAGAATGCACTCATCCCCGTCGTTACCTATATTGGTGTCGACTTTGGTGCCATGCTTTCGGGCGCCATCCTGACCGAGACGGTTTTTAACTGGCCCGGTATCGGCTATGAGGTCTATCGCGCCATTAGCATGCGTGACTGGCCCATCGTTATGGGCGGCGTTACGCTCATCGTCGTCGTCGTCATGGTGATCAACCTGCTCGTCGACATTAGCTATGCATTCCTCGACCCGCGCATCCGCCTTGGCGGTCCGTCGGATAAGGCCTAAGGGAGGTACGTCTCATGCAGGAAACTGATTCTCAGTCTCAGGAGCAGGCTACCGCCACCATGGCCGCATCTGCTCCCGCCAAGTCTCGCACGCTGTGGGGCGACGCTTTTAAGCGTCTTCGTAAGAACAAGCTCGCCGTTATCGGTGTCTGCTGGATCATTATCGTCGTTGTGGTTGCCTTGACCGCAGATCTGTGGGCTAAGCCCTGGCTCGGTTCGCCGACGGCTTCCGATTCGACCACCATGGCCGAGACGTCGCTGCTGGCTCCGTGTGCAGAGCACCCGTTTGGCACCGACTCCCTTGGCCGTGACATTCTCGTCCGCGTTATCTACGGTGCACGCGTTTCGCTGTCCGTCGGCATTATGGCCACTGCGATCTCCACGGTGATTGGTCTGGTCATGGGCGCTCTGGCCGGTTTCTACGGCGGCATCTGGGATACGATCATCATGCGCTGTGCGGACATCTTCCTTGCGTTCCCGTACGTGCTGTTCGTTGTCGCCATGATCGCCGTTATCGGCCGTGGTCTTCAGAACGTCTTTATCGCCATCGGTATTCTTGGCTGGCCTTCGATTGCGCGCGTCTTCCGATCCGCGATCTTGACGGTCAAGGAAAACGACTATGTTGACGCTGCGCGCGCGATGGGTGCATCTGATGCTCGTATCGTCGTGCGTCACATCTTCCCGAACTCCGTTGCCTCCATCGTGGTCTACGCGACTATGAACATTGGTGGCGCCATTCTGACCGAGTCCGCTCTGTCCTTCCTCGGCATGGGCGTTATTCCGCCTACGCCTTCGTGGGGCTCCATGATTCAGGACGGCCAGCAGTATCTTCTGACTGCTCCCTGGATGATGATCATGCCCGGTCTGGCAATTCTCTCGACGGTGCTCGCCTTCACCCTGCTGGGTGACGGTCTGCGCGACGCCCTCGACGTCAAGATGAAGGACGCATAAGGATGAAGAAGAACAAGAACTATGTGGACCTGAAGGACCAGCCGGTTCCCGAGGGCCAGCATCTGCTCGAGGTTGATGACCTTAAGATGTATTTCCACACCGAGGATGGCGTCGTTCGCGCTGTCGATGGTGTGTCCTACACGCTCGATCGTGGCGAGACCCTGGGTGTCGTCGGTGAGTCCGGCTCCGGTAAGTCCGTGACCGCCATGACCATCATGGGTCTTATCTCGATGCCTCCGGGAAAGATTGAGGGCGGTGACGTTCGCTATCGCGGTCGTTCTATCCTCGAGATGACCGAGGAAGAGATGCAGCACATTCGTGGCAACGATATCGCGATGATCTTCCAGGATCCTATGACTTCCTTGAACCCGGTCTATAAGATCGGCAAGCAGGTGGGTGAGGGCCTTCGTCTGCACCGTGGCTACTCCAAGCAGGAGGCGCTCAAGCGCGCCACCGAGCTTTTGGACCTCGTTGGCATTCCCGAGCCCGAGAAACGCGTCAATGAGTATCCGCACCAGTTTTCTGGTGGTATGCGTCAGCGCGTCATGATTGCCATGGCCCTTGCCTGCGATCCCGATATTCTGATTGCCGACGAGCCCACGACTGCCCTGGACGTTACCATTCAGGCTCAGATTATTGAGCTTATGCAGGAAATGCAGGAGAAGAACGGCAACGCCATCATCATGATTACCCATGACCTGGGTGTTGTCGCCGATATGGCCGACAAGATCATGGTTATGTACGCCGGCCGTCCCGTCGAGTTCGGTACTGCTGAGGAAATCTTCTACGAGAGCCGTCACCCCTATACCTGGGGCCTGATTCGCTCCATCCCGGAGCAGGCCATCGATGAGAAGAAGCCGCTTACGCCGATTCACGGCAACCCGCCTTCGCTCATGAACCTGCCCGAGGGTTGCGTGTTCTCGCCTCGTTGCCCCTATGCGACCGATAAGTGCCGCAAGCAGCGCCCCGAGCGTTTTGTCACCGAGTCCGGCCACTATTCTGCGTGCCATTATTCCGGTGACCCCGAGTTCCTCAAGAACGCCCCTGAGACGTCCCGCACGCGTAAGGATTCCAAGAAGGGAGGCGAGGCGTAAATGGCAGACAATAACGAGCGCACTCCGCTACTGAAGGTCGAGCACCTCTCTAAGGAGTTCCCCGCAGAGTCCGGCATGTTCGCCAAGCGTTTTTCCAAGCGCGTCGTCTCTGCTGTAAACGACATCTCTTTTGAGATTTATCCTGGTGAGACCTTTGGTCTGGTTGGTGAGTCTGGTTGCGGTAAGTCCACTACGGGTCGCACCATCATGCGCCTGACCAAGCCGACCGCCGGTAAGGTGTTCTTCCAGGGTAAAGATGTTGCCGAAATGAGCAAGCATGAGATCAAGGATATGCGTCGCGAGATGCAGTTTATCTTCCAGGATCCTTATGCCTCGCTGAATCCTCGCATGACCATCGGCGAGATCGTCTCCGAACCCATGACCATTCACGGCGTGGGAACCAAGGAGGAGCGCATTGAGCGCGTCCGCGAGCTTCTCGACGTTGTCGGACTGAACCCCGAGCACATCAACCGCTATCCTCATGAGTTCTCGGGTGGCCAGCGTCAGCGTGTCGGCATTGCCCGCGCTTTTGCGCTGAAGCCCAAGCTGATTATCTGTGACGAACCGGTATCCGCTCTGGATGTATCCATTCAGGCCCAGGTTCTGAACCTGCTTAAGGAACTGCAGGACAAGTTTGGTACGGCGTATCTGTTTATCGCCCACGACCTGTCCGTCGTTCAGCACATCTCCGATCGCGTTGCCGTTATGTATCTGGGTAAGGTGGTCGAGGTTTCTGACTGGAAGACGCTCTATAGCGAGCCTCACCACCCGTATACGCAGTCGCTGCTGTCTGCCGTGCCGGTTCCCGATCCGGATATCCAAAAGTCCCGTAAGCGCATCATCCTTGCAGGCGATCCGCCGTCACCGCTGGATCCGCCGACTGGCTGCCGTTTCCACACGCGCTGCCCGATCGCGCAGGGCATCTGCTCCGAGAAGCTTCCCGAGTTTAGGGAAGTTGCTCCGGGCCACTGCTGCGCCTGCCACTTCGCCGAGCCGTTCCCGATCAAGGAATCGCATATCGACCTGTAGTCGGTTGTTTTAGTCCGGGCCTGCCCTGGTGTTGCTTTTCAGAACGTCCTCGGACATGTCGGAAGCCCCGCTGCGCGCTACGCGCTGCGGGGCTTCCTCCGTCCTGCGGAATGTTCTGAAAAGCAACACCAGGGCAGGCCCTGCGGCAACTCGGCAGGTGGAATGCGGTTCCCTGATCGCTCACTTAATCTAATGGGAAAGATAGCGAGGCCGGAGCTTTAGCTCCGGCCTCCCCATAAAAGGGCTCGGCAAAGCCGAGCCACCAAATTTATATCAGCCCCAGAACATGTTTGAGAACTGTGCATGAAGCATGTGCCCCTAGGGCAGGAATGAGGTTGCCTTCCAACGCATTCCGCAGGGGGCGGCATTATTTTGTAGCGCGAAGCGCAGATCAAAATAATGCCGCATGCCCGAGGACGCGTTGGAAGGCAACCTCATTCCTGCCCGAACAGGTCAGTCTACCTGCGCATTTTCAAATTCGTAAACTTTTTTGAAAAAAGTGCTTGCACAGTTCTCGAATCATAGGTTATTATCTTCCTCGTTGAAAGCGCGGGTCCAACAAAACGAACTGCGAATCAACAATATAGCATGTCGGAGTGGCGGAATTGGCAGACGCGCTAGCTTGAGGTGCTAGTGACCGCTTTTTGGTCATGCGGGTTCAAGTCCCGCCTCCGACACCATCGCATTTGAGAAGCCTCTTCGGAGGCTTTTTTGTTACCGATAGACGGTGAGGTTCACGATGGAAACGCTTGAGCGCAATGAGTGGGTTGACGTTGCCCAATTGGTCGATATTACGAGCGATGCTGTCATTATCTGCGAGCTCGACGGAACCATTTTGCATGTAAACAATCGCTTGCTCGACTTGATCTGCGAGGAACGTTCCGATGTGATCAACGGGGACGTTAAAGATCTCTTGTACTCGTCAGCATTTGAACGCGCGACAGAACATCGTCTTCCTTTTGAGACCAATGGTACCGAGAGCGAGTTGATGCTTAAGCTAAGTGACGGCTCCTTTATTCCCGTCCTAGTTTGTGCCGGCTCGGTTACGCCGCCTCGTATCTTTGGCCGCCGTGCGCCGCGTGTTCTCGTGGCGCTCCATAGTATCGAAGAACAGTATTCGCATGACCGTCAGCTCAAGCGTGCGCTTTCGGAGCTCAGAGTGGCGAATAAGCGCCTCTCGGGCACGTTGTCGGTCATTATGAGCACGATGGGCTCCGATGAGCTGCCTAGTTTGTTGGATACCGTTTTGAACCAGCTTGTAGGAACCCTCGATGCCTCGGGTGCTGCCATCTATTTTTCTGAGAGCGGCGGTTTTAAGCTTCGCGGTGTTTCCAAGGAGCTGTATGACAGCTACCTGCCCGAGTTTATGCCGTATGGTGCGGGTATCCCGACGTATGTGCTCCGTGAGT
Source organism: Collinsella sp. LCP21S3_D3 (assembly GCF_052118305.1). Taxonomy (NCBI): domain Bacteria; kingdom Bacillati; phylum Actinomycetota; class Coriobacteriia; order Coriobacteriales; family Coriobacteriaceae; genus Collinsella; species Collinsella sp. LCP21S3_D3. The sequence continues at coordinate 13,960 of NZ_JBQKHK010000013.1, read as the reverse complement.
CTCGTGCCTGCCGCCTGTCGATTCAGCAGGACCTCGAGGGCGATAGGATTGCCTCGGGTATGTTCATGGACCTGGACAATCGTTCTAAGCACCTGCTACGCATGCAAGATATGCCTCCATACCGCAGCGAGATATGTCTTCCCGTGTTTTATGGCACTCAGGTGCTCGGTGTGTTGGAGGTCGGTTGGAAACGTCCGCAGGCGCCGCTTGCCTATGATGTCAACGTGCTCGAGGTCATTTGCGATTATCTCTCCATCCAACTAGTCGGCATGGCATCGAGTCTACGTTCACGTCGCACGGCAGAGCTTGGCCGTTCTCTCAACATGCTGCGCGATGAGTTGTTTGCCTATCTCGATGATCCTATTGCCGCCTCGCGTGCGGTATCGACCGAAATCTGCGCTGTGCTCAGTTGTCATTTCTGCCCCGTGGAGTATGATGCGGGCCTCGAAACCTATGTCATCGATTTTGAAGGCGGCAGTCGTGTGGCATTGCCGGGCGATCCGGAGTCACTCTTCTTTTCTGTCACGACGCCGGCGGCGCGCCTGGGGGCAATTTCCGATGGATTTGAGACATCGGTGCTGGGCGGGACGAGCGTCGACGACCTCAAGCACGTGCGCCTTACACGCGTGGACGAATCCACGACTATGGGCGCATGGTTGAGAGCCCACGGCCTGCCGTGTCAGGGACTTTATGTCGACTCCGGTATCGAGGCGGGGCGCTGCCACTCGGAGGCGGATGGTACGCGAAGCAACGATGCAATCGTGCCCGCTGATATCGCCAAGGGACCGACGAGGCGCGTTTTGCTGCTCCGTGATGGCAGCCAGGAGCCAATCGACGACCTTGAATACGACTACATGGTGCATTTGGCACACGACTTTGAGCTGATCTATGAGGGCGAGTCTCAAAAGCGTGAAGAGCGTCATATCGCTCAGACGCTTCAGATTGGCATGAGAAATTCGCTAGGCGACGTTCCGGGCATCGCAACCGATTCGGTATACCTGTCGGCAACGAATTCGGCGTTGGTCGGTGGTGACTTCTATACGCTTGTCCGTCTTCCCGACGATTGCGCCGTTATGATATTGGGCGATGTCTCCGGCAAAGGAATTGAGGCGGCGTCGATGTCGGCGCTCGTCAAGACGGCGTTGACGGCTTATGCCTGGGAGGGTGCGGGACCCGCTCGCATGGCCCGCTCGCTCAATAGCATGCTCATGGGCTTTTCGAGGGTCGAGACGTTTGTGACGGCGTTTATCGCCAAGATTGATCTTAAAGCGGGCCGCGCTACCTATTGCTCTGCGGGACATCCTCCCGCTATGGTCATTAGGCCGTCGTCGACGCCGCATGGCGGAGGAGAGACCTGCGGGGGAGAAGTGGAGCTCCTTGGGTGCCAATCGGGCGTGATCGGTGCCTTTGAGAGCATGGTGTACGAGACGGGCGTGTTTACGTTCGATCCTGGTGACATGCTGTTTATGTATACCGACGGAACGATCGAAGCGCGCGACCGCTCGGGTGCTTTCTTTGGCGAGCAACGCCTGCGCGACCTTCTACTCTCTGTTTCGGGTGAGGGCGTATCGGGCATCTGCGGTAAGGTCTTGGGCGAGCTTGACCGCTTTACCGACTCGGCGCTGGACGATGACATTGCATTGGTGTCCCTTGAGTTTTTACGGGGCCGATCGTAGGTCGCGACGTTGGGCATACAGAATCCTAACGGTTGCAGAAAAGTGTGCATCGAGCGAGCTCTTTTGGGGAACCATGGTCGCATGAATGAGTGGAATGACATAGCGGTTTTGACGCCACCGGGCGATATCGATATCGCCTCGGTGCCCGAGCTGCGCCGACGGTTGGATAATTTAATCGACCGGGGCGTGCGCCGTGTTGTCATCAATTGCCAGACCGTGGCTTTTATCGACTCGACGGGTTTGGCGTTTTTGCTTACGCGTGCCAGAGAGCTTATGAGACGAGAAGGGCTGCTTTCGCTTGTTAACGCCTCCGATGAGGTCGTTCGCTTTTTGGAGATTGCCCGACTTGTCGACATCCTTCATGTTGCGGGTGCGGTGCGGGAGTCGATTCCCGCCATTCCGGTGGGGGAGTTGCCGCGATGGAGCAAGAGCGTCAAGGTGCAGCGAGGCATCGAGAATCTCCCGTATTATCGGCACCGTGTGGCCGAGATTCTCGAATCACTTCCCCTGAGGCGTGATGAGCGCTATGACGTCGCATTAGCGTTGGGGGAGGCATTGGGTAACGCATATGACCATGCGGGCGGTGTTGGCTGCATCTTGACGATTCAGGCCTATGGGGACCGTGTTGTGCTTGAGGTGCTTGATCGAGGCGCTGGCTATTCTATCGATGGGGTGAGCGAACCGATGGCATCCGAGGAACGCGGACGCGGTATCAAGCTTATGCGCATGCTCGTCGATAATGTGGAGGTTGCCCGTCGCACGGATGGTGCCGGCACACGCGTTCGGATGGTGAAGCTGTTTAGCTCGGCATTGGAATCGTGCGCTTAGCGCCTTGGGTTGACATGATTTTCCTGCGTGAACTTGCTTTGGGCAACTTTTTTGAAAAAAGTACTTGCGTCTTTTGGATAACTCGCGTAAATTAATAACCCGCAAGCGGACATGGCTCAGTTGGTAGAGCACAACCTTGCCAAGGTTGGGGTCGCGGGTTCGAGCCCCGTTGTCCGCTCCATTGCATTTCCGGACCGTTCTTAACGGTCCTTTTTCGGCGAAGTGGCCAAGTGGTAAGGCAGAGGCCTGCAAAGCCTTTACCCCCGGTTCGAATCCGGGCTTCGCCTCCAGGCAACATCCGGGCGCTCCGGCGCCCGTTTTGTTTTACATATGCGGACATGGCTCAGTTGGTAGAGCACAACCTTGCCAAGGTTGGGGTCGCGGGTTCGAGCCCCGTTGTCCGCTCCAAGTACAACAGCCCGACTACCACGGTAGCCGGGCTTTTTCGTACCCATTGCAGAGGCCCGAACCCGAGAGGGAGCGAGCGTTAAGCAAACGCGGAGCGTTTGTAGCGAGCTGGCGAGGTCGCCGGCAGGCGGCCGAAGCCGATGCGGATCCGCGAAGCGGATACGCGGATGCCCCGTTGTCCGCTCCAAGCACAACAGCCCGACTACCACGGTAGCCGGGCTTTTTCGTACCCATTGCAGAGGCTCGAACCCGAGAGGGAGCGAGCGTCTTGGGGCGTGGCCGTGGCGTTGTTTGCCGCGAATATCAGCTTTGGGCGTATCATCGTGGGCATTACCCAGCAGATGGACTATCTTGAGCGGCTGGGCATCGAGGCCATCTGGTTGAGCCCGTTTTACCCATCGCCTCTTGTCGATGGTGGCTATGATGTGGCGGATTACTGCGATGTCGACCCACGTCTCGGCTCGCTTGACGACTTCGATGACATGGTCGCTGCGGCTCACACGCGCGGCATCAAGGTCATCGTCGACATCGTGCCCAATCATTCATCCAACCAGCACCCCTGGTTCAAAGCCGCTCTTGCCGCCGGCCCCGGATCGCCCGAGCGCGCCCGTTATATCTTCCGCGATGGTCGCGGCGAACATGGCGAGCTGCCTCCCACCAATTGGAATGCCAACTTTGGCGGCCCCGCCTGGACGCGTGTTGCGGACGGTCAGTGGTAGCTGCATATGTTTACGCCCGAGCGGCCGGACTTTGTCTGGTCACGCCCCGAGGTTCATGCGTTCTTTTGCGACGTCCTGACGTTTTGGAGCGATCGAGGCGTTGATGGCTTTCGCATTGATGTGGCGCACGGTCTCGCCAAGGACCTCGACCGCGATGACCTCGACCGGTGGCATCTCGCCGAGGGCGATGACATGGTTGACGACGGCACCAGTCCGCTGTGAGACCGCAACGAGGTCCACGAGATCTATCGCGCGTGGCGACGCGCTATGCCCTGCCGCAAATCAAGGCGACGCGCTACCACCAGATTGCGCTCGACTGGCTCTTGCGCGACGGGTCGTCTTATGACGAGGACCGTGAACTCGGCGAGCGCCGCGCGCGGGCGGCCCTTTTGCTTGAGCTGGCGCTTCCGGGCTCGGCATACGTGTATCAGGGTGAGGAGCTCGGCCTTTTTGAGGTGGCTGATGTCTTCGTGAGGTTCGCGAGGGCGTCGCAAAACTTTTCAAAAAAAGTTCTTGCATAGGATGCGGGTATCACGTAAGATTAATCCCCGTAAGCGGACATGGCTCAGTTGGTAGAGCACAACCTTGCCAAGGTTGGAGTCGCGGGTTCGAGCCCCGTTGTCCGCTCCATTTGGGCGTTTAGCTCAGGGGGAGAGCGCTTCCCTGACACGGAAGAGGTCACAAGTTCAAATCTTGTAACGCCCACCAAATGTTCGCAGTCCAGAGGCTTTGCTTCTGGACTGTTTTGTTATAAATACACATAATATGCCGTCAAATTATCGACCTCGGTCGCCTTTTCACGTTGCATTTGCTGCCCAGCATAATTTGTCGTTATTGGCCTCTTGGTCTCGTGGGAGATGATTATTTTGATCATAACCGTGCACGTCGCCCGCGTTTCCATGGTTGACCCCCGTGCAATCTTTTATGGTGATCGGTTTTGGCGAGATTGCCTTCCAGGGAGGATTCGGAACGATTGAAGGCCGTGCGTTCTTCGCGCGCTGGGCGGGCCTTGTCACAAAGGGGTGGGCTTTTGTGGTTATCGCCGGCGTGCTGCTCGATCCCTTTACAGCGGCTCTCGGCCGCATGATAGCTCGCGAAGAGAACTAATAGCTCCTCGCCTATCGAATGCCGGCGGACGGGGTGCCGGGGCTGTAGTCTTCCGAGCGTTTGCAGCCCCGTCGCTCCGTCCGCCGGCATTCGACCGCAACATGTTGGTCAAGCATAATCTTTTGGATTCTTTTCGCGTGAGCGGCTTGGTTTTGGTAGGATTTGTCGGCGGCTTGACTAGGGGGTTTTATAACTGCCTTGCAGGTAGCCGCGTTGGTAACGTTTTACCGACTTGCCAAGAAACCCTCATAATTAATGTGTCTGTAAAATGACCAATTGCTTTGACCTGCTGAAACACTATATGTTGTGTTTAACCTAAAAAAAGAATACAGGATATAGAGGCGTCTTTGTCGTATGATAGATGTCGGACAGAGAACGAAGACCTTGTTCGTCCCATTTGGACACGCCTTTGAGCCGCTTGATCGGCCGCGAGGATTGTCCGCATGAGGACCTATGGTTTATCGAGAACACAGATTGCGCGACGGCGCCGCAAGACAGGGACAAGCCCTGCCAGGCATCGTTTGGCTCTGAAGCGCAATGGGATTACGACGCGAAAGAGGCAAGAGGATGAAGATCATCAAGCGCAGCGGCACCGAGGTTGCCTTTGACATCGATAAGATCGTCAATGCGATTCGCGCCGCCAACTTGGAGGTCGAGGAGGGCTCTCGTCTTACCGACCGCCAGGTGATCTACGCGGCGCAAAACGTCGCCGAGGCATGTGAGAAGGCCGGCCATACCGTATCGGTCGAGGAGATCCAGGATCTGGTCGAGGACGAGATCATGCGTCTCGACTGCTACGAGGTCGCTCGCCGCTACATCATCTATCGTTATGTTCAGAGCCTGAAGCGCCAAAAGAACACGACCGACGACAAGATCCTGTCGCTGATCGAGTGCAATAACGAAGAGGTTAAGCAGGAGAACTCCAATAAGAATCCGACCGTCAATTCCGTTCAGCGCGACTATATGGCCGGCGAGATTTCCAAGGACCTGACCCAACGCGTGCTGCTGCCCCAGGAGATCGTGGATGCCCATAATGAGGGCCTGATCCATTTCCACGATTCGGATTACTTTGCCCAGCACATGCACAACTGCGATCTGGTGAACCTGGAGGACATGCTCCAGAACGGCACCGTTATCTCGGGCACGCTGATCGAGAAGCCGCACAGCTTCTCGACCGCCTGCAACATCGCGACGCAGATTATCGCCCAGGTTGCTTCCTCCCAGTACGGCGGTCAGTCTATTTCGCTGACCCATCTCGCCCCGTTCGTTGAGGTGAGCCGTCAAAAGATTCGCGGCGAGGTCGCTCGCGAGCTTGAGGAGCTCGGTGTTTCGGCATCTGCCGAGAAGGTTCGCGAGGTCGTTGAGGAACGCCTGCGCGATGAGATTCGTCGCGGCGTCCAGACGATTCAGTATCAGGTCGTGACCCTTATGACCACGAATGGCCAGGCGCCGTTCGTGACGGTCTTTATGTATCTCAATGAGGCCCGTACGCCCCAGGAGAAGCACGACCTTGCCATGATTGTGGAGGAGACGCTTCGTCAACGCTATGAGGGCGTTAAGAACGAAGCCGGCGTGTGGATCACCCCGGCGTTTCCCAAGCTCATCTACGTGCTCGAGGACGATAACATCCGCGAGGATTCGCCGTACTTCTATCTGACCAAGCTCGCCGCCAAGTGCACCGCCAAGCGCATGGTGCCCGACTACATCTCCGAGAAGAAGATGCGCGAGCTCAAACTGTCTAAGGGCGAGACCGCCGGCAACGGCGATTGCTATACCTGCATGGGTTGCCGCAGTTTCCTGACGCCCGACCGTTCGGGCAACGGCTTTAACAATGTCGCCAACGCTCTGAACTATGACCCGACCAAGCCTAAGTACTATGGTCGCTTTAACCAGGGTGTTGTGACCATCAACCTGCCCGATGTTGCGCTGAGCTCGCATCAGGACATGGACAAGTTCTGGAAGATCTTCGATGAGCGCCTTGAGCTGTGCCACCGCGCCCTGCTGTGCCGTCATGAGCGCCTGATGGGCACGCTTTCGGATGCTGCGCCGATTCTTTGGCAGTACGGTGCCTTGGCGCGCCTTAAGAAGGGCGAGACGATCGACAAGCTGCTCGTGGGCGGTTATTCCACCATTAGCCTGGGTTACGCCGGTCTGTATGAGTGCGTCAAGTACATGACGGGCCACAGCCACACCGAGAAGGAGGGCACGCCGTTTGCCATGGCCGTCATGCAGCACATGAACGACAAGTGCGCCGAGTGGAAGGCCGAAAGCGATATCGACTTCTCGCTGTACGGCACCCCGCTTGAGTCGACGACCTACAAGTTCGCCAAGTGCCTGCAGCGCCGTTTCGGCATTATCCCGGGCGTGACGGACAAGGGCTACATTACTAACAGCTATCACGTCCACGTGTCCGAGGAGATCGATGCCTTCGACAAGCTTAAGTTTGAGGGTATGTTCCAGCAGCTTTCGCCGGGCGGTGCTATCTCCTACGTTGAGGTTCCCAACATGCAGGACAACCTCAAGGCGGTCATTCGCGTAATGCAGTACATCTACGACAACATCATGTACGCCGAGCTCAACACCAAGAGCGATTACTGCCAGGTGTGCGGCTATGACGGCGAGATTCGCATTGTCGAGGACGATGGCAAACTGGTGTGGGAGTGCCCCAATTGCGGCAATCGTGACCAGGAGAAGATGAATGTCGCCCGTCGCACGTGCGGCTACATCGGTACCCAGTTCTGGAACCAGGGTCGAACCGAGGAGATCCGCGATCGCGTGCTGCATCTCTAATAACCATCCCAGGCTGCCCCGTAGCGAGGCCCCGGACCTTTACTCGCTATTTCGGACAGCCCTGGCTCACGACGGAGGCGCCACTGGCGCCTCCTGTTCGTGCGGAACTCATATCGAGCAAAGGTCCGGGGCCTCGCTACGGGGCAGCCAAGTTGATGTAGCTGAGATGCAGTATGCGGTCTGCTCACTCCTCGAAGTTCTTGGCGGAAATAATTCGAGCTGCAGCTGCGATTTACTTGCGATGGCGGTTGAGCCGCAACCCAGTTTTTATTGGACCTCGAACCCCATACTCGATGTTCGCTTTGTTCACCGAGTGTCGCTCGCGAGGGATCTGGAGCATATCGTCCCGCCCGCAGTTTCGCAGGCCGAAGGCCGAGAATGTTTGAGGACGGGATGATATGCTCCAGACCCCCAGGAAGGTTACCTATGAACTACGCGAACATTAAGTATTTCGACATTGCTGATGGAGAAGGCGTTCGTACTTCTCTGTTTGTGAGTGGGTGCCGTCGTGGGTGCAAGAATTGTTTTAACTCCGTCGCGTGGGACTTTGCCGCGGGTGAACCGTTCGATCGTGCCGTCGAGGACAAAATCATCGAGAGTCTTGATCATCCCTTTATTGATGGCCTGACGATTCTGGGCGGGGAGCCTATGGAACCCGAGAACCAGGCGGGGCTCGTTGATTTTATCGAACGCGTGCGTGCGACCTACCCTGTGGAGTCTGGGAAGACCATTTGGTGCTTTACCGGTGACGTGCTCGAGGAACTAATGCCGGGTGGCCGTCACCATACCGACGTGACGGACCGTATCCTTGCTTGCCTCGACATGCTGGTGGACGGTCCGTTCGTTCAAGATCTGTACGATATCTCGTTGCGCTTTAGGGGCTCGAGTAATCAGCGTGTGATCGACATGAACGCCTCGCGCGCTCGTGCTGCGCGCGAGGGCGTTGCGCTTTGCGACGCTGTGGAGCTTTGGCGGGACGATCCGGTCTATTCGACCCATACTATGTAGCTGGAAGAGGTTGCGTGCCAGCGTGGTACCATAGCGCGAACGCGAAATCGAAAAAAGTGAGGCCCAGATGGTCGATCAGGAAAAAGTCGAGACTGCTATTAAGCTGCTGCTTGAAGGTATAGGCGAGGACCCAACTCGTGAGGGCCTACTGGAGACCCCGGCACGCGTCGCCCGTATGTATGGCGAGATTGCCGGCGGTATGGGCCGGAGTGCCGAGGAGCACCTGTCCAAAACCTTTGCCGTCGCTTCGAACGATTTGGTTATCGAGCGCGACATTACGTTTTACTCGCTGTGCGAGCACCATCTGCTGCCGTTTTATGGCAAGGCTGCGATCGGCTATATCCCTAACGGTCGCGTGGCGGGTCTGTCTAAGCTTGCTCGCACGGTTGAGGTCTATGCCCGTCGTCTGCAGCTGCAGGAGCAGCTGTGCGCGCAGGTTGCCGATGCCCTCATGGAATATCTTGCTCCCCAAGGGGCGATCGTGCTGATGGAAGCCGAGCATATGTGCATGACCATGCGCGGCGTGCAAAAGCCCGGTACCAAGACCGTAACGCTTGCTCGTCGCGGTGTCTTTGAGACCGATCCCGCGCTCGAGGAGCGATTCTTTAGGATGCTGGGCCGCTAACCATGAGAGTCGTCAACGACTTTACATCGAAGACCGATGAGGGGACGCCGCGCCGCGGTTTTATGGCTTCGGGCCTGACTCCCTTTGGCGCCATGCCTCGCATTGATTACATTTGTGCCAACGGGCTGTTCCGGCGGCACCTGGGCAACATTGCACAGTTGGAATCGGGGCGCATCTTTTGCCGCCACGGTATTGACCATCTGCTGGATGTCGCGCGCATTATGTGGATTAAGAATCTTGAGGAACAGCTCGAATTTGACCGCGAGGTCATCTACGCCGCGGCACTTCTTCACGATATCGGCAAAGATGAACAGTATGAATCGGGTATATCCCATGATGTTGCAAGCGAGCGCGTCGCTGATGCGATTCTTGGCGGCATGCCCGATGACGTGGCATTTGATCCGGCCGATGCCGCGGCCATTAAGACGGCCATTTTAGGCCATAGAAAGCTGCGCGTGAACAGCCAACCGCTTGAGCGTCTGCTCTATGCAGCTGACAAAGCGTCGCGCGCCTGCTTTGCATGCCCCGCGCGCAATGCCTGCAACTGGAGCGATGATAAAAAGAACCTGTCGATTCGCGTGTAGTTGGTTTGCGCGGTCGGGGTTCTAAACGAAGGAGACGATCGCGATGGGTAACAAGAAACTGCCCGAGAATGCAACCAAGACTGAAGGCGCCGAGCTCGCCCGCCGTGGAAGGGGCGAAATATCCACCGCAACGGCGGTGCCCCACGTGAGTTATGACGATCTGCGCCATGCCGATCGCATCACCGTTGAAGGTCTTGAGGTCTTTGCCAACCACGGCGTGTATCCCGAGGAGAACGCCCTGGGTCAGAAGTTCATCGTGTCCTTGGTGCTCTATGCCGACCTGCGTGCAGCAGGGGAGCACGATAACCTGGATGCCTCGATTGATTACGGCTCGGTGTGCCACGATGTCGATGGCTATCTGCGCGAGCATACGTTTAAGCTCATCGAGGCCGCAGCCGAGGGCGTGGCCCAGATGCTGCTACGTCGTTACCCTCTGCTGCTCGGCGTGCGTGTTAAGCTCGATAAGCCTTGGGCACCCGTCGGTCTTCCCCTGGCAAGCTGCGGTGTCGAGATCGAGCGCGTGCGCTAACCGGTTCTAATACGTCTCTATGGGTGGCTGCTTGAGCCGCTGCGACAGAGCTCTATTGTTGGGGCAGTACGTGTCGAGCAGGGCGTGAAACCGCTGATTGTGGCTTGGCTCGAGCAAGTGGACGAGCTCGTGGGCGACAACCATGTCAAGGCACTCGACGGGGTAGGCGGCAAGCTCGCGTGCGATGCGAATGGCACCGGTTTTGGGCGTACACGAGCCCCAGCGCGTTTTCATGCTGCGCACGGAAGCGCGGGAAGCGACGACACCCATTGCGATTTCGTATGTGCGCACCATATCGCGCAGCGCCGTGGTGACCTCGGATGTATAGAGCTGGTCGATGCGGGCTTGGAGCTCATCGGGCGTTAGGCCGTCGAGGGCCGTGCGCTGCTTTGCCTGCGCGCGCCCACTTGGCTCGTCGGTACCCATAAAACTTGCGAAGGTGGCCTGTTTGGGTCGCGGTGCGGGTGATGCAAAGTTGTGATCGAGCGCATCTTGTACCGTGATGGGCTTGCCCCAAAGCGCAATGATGGACGAGGGGCTGAGCGGCTCTTGCGCCGTCGCCTGACGTTGCTCGCGCTGGGCAAGTCGGCTGATAATCCAGGCGCTGTTGCGCTTCACAAATGCTTCGATACGCTCGCGGGTGGCACCGAGCGGCGCACTGGCGTGGACCTCACCGCTCGATGTGACGCGTAGGTTGAAGTTCTTGACACGCTTTTTGGTAACGACGACGGGGATGGGCATCCCATCCGGTCGGGATACGGAAATCGTAAACTGCTGCGTCAAAAGCGGTCCTTCAGATTGGGGACGGGCCGGCATGTCGACCGTTCGGCATGCCGGCCCGCTCAAGGGATGTGAAATTAATAACGCTCAAAGAAGGCAAGCGCGTTGTCGCTGCAGAGCTTTTGCATCACGGTCTTGCCAAAATGCTTGGAGAGCATGTTCTGGAACTCGGGCATCTTGCTGGCATCGGAGAGGAAAACGGGCACCGTGGCGCCGTCCCAGTCGCCGCCGAGCGCGATGACGTCCTCGCCGCCCAGGTCGAGCCAGTGCTCGATATGTGCCGCTAGCTGATCGAAGGTGACGTCTGCGGCGGTCTTGTCGGTTGCGTCGTTGGAAAGGAACTCGCTGCAGTAGTTGAGGCCGACGATGCCACCCATGTCGCGAATGGTGCGGAACTGGTCGTCGGTAAGGTTGCGTTTGGCGCCGCAAACCGCACGGGAGTTGGAGTGGCTGGCGACGAAGGGACGCGTGGCGCGGGCGGCGACCTCGTCAAAGCACTCATCGTTGAGATGGGAGACGTCAAGCACCATGCCGGCGTGCTCCATCTGCGTAAGTGCCTCGATGCCGGCGGCGGTGAGGCCGGCGTGGGTATCGTGTCCGCTCGCGAGCGGCCCCTGCGCGTTCCAGCTGAGTGATGACATGAGTACGCCCAAGCTCTTGAGCACCTCGATCAGTGCGGGGTCCTCGGCAAAGAACGTGGCGTTTTCGATGGTGTGGATGCAGGCGACCTTGCCGTCCTTGAGCGCGGGGCGAATGTCCGCGGCGCTGCGCACGTTGACCATGCGGTCGTGGTTGAGCATGGCCTGGCCGCTCATATGCGCCATGATCTGCGCCTGGAAGCGCGCGGCGTGGGCGGTGGGAATCTCGTCGGGGATAAACGTGGCGAAGCACTGTGCCCACGGCGTGTTGCCGATCTTTGCGAGCGAGATGGCGCAGGCATTGCCCTCGATGAGGTCGAAATCTTGCGGATGCGTCTCGTCGCCGGGGAAATAACCGTCGGTGCCGGCGGTAAAGCGCAGGTCGAGATCGAGCGTGGCCCAGCCGATGCGGTCGGCGGTGTCGCAGTGCAAGTCAAATACGGGATATGCCATGGTTCCTCCGGTTGCAGCGTTTCTTTGCAAACTGTCTTCGAATTGTATGACTAGGGTATAGTTAGCGCCATACGTTCATGGCGGCCCGCGTTGTGTGCCGCCCTTATCACGGAGGTTTCCATGTCCAACCAGGGCAAGAAGGTCAAGACTCATTATCGCGGCACGCTCGACGATGGCACGCAGTTCGATAGCTCCTACGATCGCGGCGAGCCGCTGGAGTTCACCTGCGGTGCCGGTCAGATGATCAAGGGCTTCGATGCCGCTGTTGTCGACATGCAGGTGGGCGAGAAGAAGTCCGTGCACATTCCTGCTGCCGATGCCTACGGCGAGCACAATCCCGAGATGGTTATCACCTTCCCGGCCGAGCAGGTTCCCAACATCGAGCAGATCGAGAAGGGCATGAAGCTCTTCCTGTCCACGCCGAGCGGCATGCCTGTCCCTGCCGTTGTCATCGATGTGACGCCCGAGGCCGTGACGCTCGATGCTAACCACGAACTGGCCGGCAAGGATCTCAACTTTGATATCGAGCTCGTCGAGGTCGAGGGTTAGAGTATGCCTGAACGCCTGGTTTCGACGACATGCTTGGGAAATCTCAACGATCCGTCCTATGAACTCCTGCTTCGTCGGGAGCTGGGTGGCATCTTTGAAGTTGACGAGCTGCTGCTCGATTGGGACCAGGCTGATGTATGCGCGTTTGCGGGCGTGACGGAGCTGGGGCGCACGGTCGATGTTCGGCTGGATACTGCCGACGGCAGTCGTCTTGCCGACGGCGACGTGCTCGCCATCGACCGTTCGGGCATGGTGCCCGTGGCGGTTGTCGTGCGCCTGCGCAGCGCCGAGGTTTATTTGGTCGAAGTCGACCGCATGGATCCGATTGCGCTCGCGCATGCGTGCTGGGAGATCGGCAATATGCACGCGCCGCTTTTCCGAGGCGATTCGGACGAGCATACCGTGCGCATGTATACGCCGGTGCAGCCTGTTTTGGGCCGCATGCTCCGGGGCGTCGAGGGCGTTATGCTCTCGGTGGTTAGCCGTGAACTCGATACGGACCGGCGTTTTGCGTCGAGTGCGGCGTATGCCGTTGTGAGCATGGCTCCCGACTTTACGATCGTAAAAAAGGCGCGCGGTTAACGTGCGTATGAGCAAGACGGAATTTGAGAGGCAGCTATTCAAAGTCCGTCTTGCTGTTGATGAGGTGCTGTGGGGGAAAGCATATGGGTCTTGAGGGAATCAAGCTGATTGCATGCGATTTGGACGGCACGTTGCTGCATCCGGGGGAGTGCGAGCCGCGTTCCGAGGCCTTTGAGCTCATCGATGAGCTGCATCGTCGTGGCATCGTGTTTATGCCGGCGAGCGGCCGTCAATATGCGAGCTTGCGCTATCTGTTTGCCCCGGTGGCCGATGAGCTCGCCTATGTATGCGAAAACGGAGCCCTCGTGATGAGCGAGGGGCGTGCCGTTGTCAGGCGTTCCATGGAGCGTAACCTTGCTATGGATATCGCGAATGCCGTGGTTGCGTATCCCCATGCCGACGTGACCCTTTCCTGCGAGGGACACCTCTACACCATAAGCGGCAACGATGCATTCGTCGACCATTTGCGCTACGAGGTCCATTGCGATGTGGCGGTGGTCGACCGCCCCGAGGACATCGACGAGGACGTCATTAAGATCGCGTTTCAAACGCCCGAGACAGAGCAGCCGGCGGGATCGCGTCGAAAATGTTGGTGTAAGGGTGACACCCTAGCGCTCGTTTAACGAAGAACGGCCTTCGTCCTAGAATCTGAAATCACCACAACAACAGGTTCTAGGAAAGGAC
>NZ_JBQKHK010000012.1:0-58274 GCF_052118305.1 Collinsella sp. LCP21S3_D3 | reverse complement strand
CTCGAAGAGCCCGATCGCCGCCTTCCTGGCCTCGATGTCGTGCTTCACCCTCAAGTCGACACGCATAAAAAGCCTCCCATTTCTCATGTCCAAGAAATGGGAGGCAGTTCATCCGTTCTAGGGGGCTTCATCAGATATTTCGGCTTCGTACTCGAAGGCTCAGGCAATCTTTACGCAAACAGGCCGTAGATGCTGATATTGGCCTTGGCGTAGAGGCCGTTGGCGTACTCGGTCCACTTGGAGCTGGCGCTCGAAGCCTGCGAAGAGTACTGCTGGTAGGCGGTGTAATAGGCGGTCATGGCCTGCTTATAGGTAGCGCTATCGGCCGTAAAGGCATCGTCGGCAAAAGCCTTAGCGTAGGTGCTATCGGCGTCCTTCCAGGTACCCTTCTTGCTATCCCACTCGTCACCGGCAAGGTTGATGATGTAGTCGGCGTAGTCCTTGCTCGCGGTGTCCTCGTTGCCGTCAGAAGGCTCGGTCGGAGCGATCGGCATACTAGCGGAGCTATCGCCCACCTTCTTCTTGTAGAGCTTCTGCAGCGTTGCGGACTGGCGGACGATCTGCTTGGCCTGGTCCTTGGACACGCCATACTGCGTGGCCATGGTCTTGTAGTCCGAAGTGCCGATAGAATCCTCGGCGTACTTCTTCATCTCCTTAGAAGAGACGGTGATGCCCTCGTCCTCGGCGGCGTCGAGCAGGATCTTGTTGCGCACGTAGGACAGGATAACGTCGGCAGAGGGAGCGGTGTAGTTGCCATCGCTATCCTTGACGGTATCAAGGCTGTACTGGCTCTCGATGGCCTCGCGCGCGGTGATGTCGCTCTTCTTGCCGTTGTAGCTGTAGCTTGCCACGGTCGAATCGAGCTGGTCCTCGGTGAGGGTCGCCGAGCCGACGCCCTTACCGCCAAAACCACCGTTGCCGATAAAGAAGCCGACCACGGCAGCGATCACGATGGCGACCACAAAGGCGGCAATCATCGTCTTCTTGTGCTTGGATGCGCTGTCGTCCACGTCGGAGTCATCGTCCTCGTCCTGCTCCTCAGGCATGAGGTTCTCGTCGGCGGCATCCGCGGTAATCTGAGCCTCCAGGCGGGCGTCCTCCTCCTCGGCGGTCGTGCCGGCAGCAATGTGCTCGGCAGACGCACCTGCGACCAGATCGATCTTCTCGTCCTCGTCACCGTCGGGGCCTTCGCCGCGCTCGATGATCTGGATGCCGTCGATCTCGTCCTTTTCGTCCTTCTTTTGAATCAGACCCATATCAGTTACTCCTTGTTAAGAAACATAGTCCTCAATAGAATACGCCCGACAGAGCGCCGGGCGTATTCATTCTCAGGTTATCCGCAAACGTATAAGTACCGCTTAGGCGTTTGAAGCCGTATCCCCTTAGGCGAGATGCGCGATAACGGCATCGGCAAAGGCCTGCGTGCCCACGGCGCCCTCAATGGAGCCGGTCTGGGCACGACGCACGTCACCGGTAACCTGCTCGCCCTCGTCGAGCGTGGCAGATACGGCGGCGCGAATGCGATTGGCAGCGTCGTTCTCGCCCAGGTGATCGAGCATCATAGCCGCAGACAGAATCTCGGCCGTGGGGTTAGCGATATCCTGGCCAGCGATATCGGGCGCGGAGCCATGCGTGGCCTCAAAGATGGCGCAGTCGGCTCCGATATTGGAGCCGGGGGCCATGCCAAGGCCGCCCACAAGACCGGCGCACAAGTCGCTGACGATATCGCCATACAAATTGGGCAGGACCAGAACATCGAAGTCGTTGGGGTTCTGAACCAGACCCATGCAGGTGGCGTCGACGATCTTGTCGTTGAACTCGATATCGGGATAGTTGGCAGCCACCTCGCGAGCCACGCGCAGGAACAGGCCGTCAGTCGCCTTCATGATGTTGGCCTTATGCACGGCCGTCACCTTTTTGCGACCGCAGCGGCGAGCATACTCAAAGGCGTACTCCACAATACGGCGGCTCTTGGCGATGGAGATGGGCTTGATCGAGATGGCGGAATCCGCGGCGAAGGTTTTCTGACCCGAGCGCTCGACAAGCTGTGAAAGCTCCTCGACCTCGGCAGCGCCTTCGTCGAACTCAATACCAGCGTAGAGGTCCTCGGTGTTCTCGCGCACGATAACCAGGTCGACATCGCGGAAGCGCGAGCCATCGCCCGGTTGCGACAGGCAGGGGCGCACGCAGGCGTACAGATCGAAGTACTTACGCAGGGCAACGTTGACGCTGCGGAACCCCGTACCGACCGGCGTGGTGATGGGGCCCTTGATGGCAACTTTGGTCTGGGCGACGGCATCGAGCACATGCTGGGGCAGCGGCGTGCCAAACTCGTCCATGACGCCGGCACCGGCCTCCTGGACGTTCCAATTGATCTGGACACCGGCGGCCTCGACCACGCGGCGCATGGCCTGCGTAATCTCGGGACCGATCCCGTCACCGGGAATCAGGACTACATCGTGCGCCATAATCTGTTACTCCTCGTCTTCGGCGTCGTCAGATTTTTTAACGCTAGCACGCTTCTTCTTTTTGGAGAGATCCAGGCCAAAACGTTTAACAAGCATTTCGCAAATCTCGCTCGAACGGGCCTTGAGATAGCTGCCCTTGCCGTTCTCGGCATCGAACTTAAGGCGCAGCGCAAGCTTCTCGGCGATCTCGGCATCGATCTCGCCTTTGCCAAACTCGTACAGGCAGCCGAGCATATCGCGATACTCGAGGTCACCGTGGTAGCACTGGATGGCCTCGTCCAGGATGGGCCAAGCCTCGCGCGAACGCTCGACGCTCGTGGCACCCCACACGCACAGCAGGCGGAAGGCGGCATAGCGCAGCGTGGAGGAAATCTCGTCAAACAGTGCGGTCTCGGCGCCCTCAAAGGCATCACCCAGCTGGTCGGGGCAGGTGGTGGCGAGCGCCGCCAGGGCATCGAGGGCCTCCCAGCGAGTCTGAGCCTCGGGCCGGTCGAGCGCCTCGATCAGCGCGGGCACGCAGGGCACGACGCGCTGCGGGTCGCGCTCGGCAAGCAGGTGCAGCACACGGGCGGCAAACTGGCGGATACGGCGCGTGGGGCAGCCGAGCTCCTGGACCAAGCGGTCGACGGTGTTCTCGTTCTCCTCTGCCAGCTGAAGCTGTGCCAGCTCCTCGTCGGTGAGCTGTTCGTCTTTGTTTTCTGCCATAGTTACCTCTTCTTACTATTTCTTAGTGTGCCTGCCAGCACCCTTGCTGTCATCGGTGACCGAGATGAGCTGTCGGTCAGCCGCGCCATTGCGACGCGCGCGGCGGCGCTCCTCGGCGTCTCCTGCGTCGGCGGCGGCGCGATGAGCCTGGTTGACGTTAAAGACCTCATCGTGCTTGCGCCACGGACCAACGGACTCGCCAAAGCTCATCTTAAGGCCGGCGATAAAGCCGCCAAGCCAGCCGATCGGCGCAAACTGCACCAGCGGGAACAGCGAGAACACCCAGGTCAGCAGGACGACTGCCGCCGCTCCTGCAAAGTTGGCAATCCAGTAGTCGCGCTTGGTGACGACGCGCTTTTCGCACGCCCACTGGCCGCACAAAAAGCCAATGTAGATCGCAAAGAGAAAGAGTACTAGTGCAAGCACCACGAACGTCCAGCTCATGGGCGCTACTCCTCGTGATGGTGGCCGCAGCAGCACTCGTGGCCGTCGTCATGGCCGTGGCCGCCGCAGCACTCGTGGTCCTCGCCATGGTGATGGCCACAACCGCACTCGTGGTCGTCGCCATGCTCGCCGCAACCACAGCCTTCCTCGTGAGCACCATGCTCCTCGGGACGATACTGCGACCAGTCCAGACCGGCGGCAATGGCGTCGGCCTCCTCCTTATAGAGGACATTGATGGCCTGGGTACCCAGCTTGGCACCACCGATGGCGTCGAGCATGTCATAGAGCGTAAAGGCCACGTCGGCGCCGGGCAGCGCAAGCTCGCGGTCGTCGGCATAGGCGAGCGCCAAGCGCAGGTCCTTGATGAAGTGCTCCACCATAAAACCGGGCTTGTAGTCGCCGTCGAGCGCCTTGGGCGCCAAGCTCTCCATGGCACCGGACTTGCCGGTGCCGCCCAGGATCATCTGACGGGTCTTCTCCATATCAAGGCCGCTCAGCTCGGCAAACGCCAGCGCATCGGCCATGCCGACCATGCAGGCGCCCAGCGACACCTGGTTGGCGAGCTTGGCAGCCTGGCCCTTGCCGGCGCCATCGAAGCAGCAGATGGTTGCCGCAAAGGTGGAAAGGATATCGCGGACCGGGGCAATGTCGTTCTCGGTAGCGCCCACGATAGCCGTAAGCGTGCCGGCGATAGCACCCGACTCGCCGCCGGTGACGGGGCAGTCAAACGCCATGCGGCCGGAAACCTGGGCGGCCTCGGCAATGTCGCGCGCCAGCTCGGGCGAGCTCGTGGTGAGGTCGATCAGGACCGCACCGGGCTTAGTGCACGCGAGCAGACCGTCGCCCGCCAGGTAGAGCTCCTCGACCTCGGAGGGATAGCCCACCATGGTAAAGACGACATCGGCGTTCGCCGCGGCATCTGCCGGCGTATCGGCCCAGACGGCACCGCGCTCAACAAGCGCTGCAGCCTTGGACTTGGTGCGGTTGTTGACCGTGACGGGATAGCCAGCGTCCAGAATGTGGCCGGCGATAGGGGCACCCATGATTCCGGTGCCGATAAATGCGACAGAGAGCTTGTTTGCCATGAAACCTTTCCTTTTGGGTTGGGTGTTATTACCAGGTTGAATACTCGTTGCCAGCGTTTGGGCTGTGAGTCGAGGGCGATTACGGACGCAGCGCTTGTCTACTGGCCGCGCACGCGGCGGGCGATGCGGTCGGAAAGCGACGCCTTGTCGGTGCGGTTCTTGCCCCAAAACGCGCAGGCCACCATGCCGGGGCCCACGTGCGAGCCGATGGTGGGGCCCACGGAGCTGCGAATGATCGTGACGTCGGCGCAGCCCTCCTCCTTGCGGATGACGGCTTCGAGCCAGTCACCGTCCTTTTCGGCATCGGCCGTCATGATGGCGATGGGCATGGTGCGATCGGGCACGTAGTTCTCGCGGAACGACTTGAGGATGGACTTGAGCGCCTTCTTGCGGCCGCGGTTGACGCCGATCAGCGACAGCGAGCCGGCAAGGTCGTAGGAGAGCTCGGGCTTGACGTCGAGCTTTGCCGTGAGCTGCGCCGCCGCGGGCGGAATGCGGCCGCCGGCAGCCAGCGCATCGAAGCTCTCGAGCGTAAAGTAGCCGTGCACGTAGGTCTTGGCCTCGTTTGCCCAATCGACCAGCTGCTTGGCAGTCAGTCCCGCCGAACGCTGGCGCACGGCCTCAAGCGCCAGGAGCTCGCCGGTCGCGCAGGGCAGAGCGTTGTCGACCACGTAGAGCTCAAAGTTGGGATACTCGGCGCGCACGGCATCTGCCGCCTGGCACGCGGAGTTGTAGCTCGACGACAGCGCCGAGGTAAAGCACAGGTAAACCGTGGGCGTGCCCTCTTTGGCGCACTCGGTAAAGAACTCGATATAGCGACCGAGCGACACAGCCGAGGTGGACACGCGGGCACCGGCGCGCATGCGGTCGTAGAACTCCTTAGGGCTCATGCTCGACCAGATGTCGTCCGTGCGCTCCTCGCCATCGATAATGAAAGGGAAGCCCAAGATATCGACATCGAGGTTCGCGGCGACCTCGGGGTTAAAGTCGCAGCAGGTATCGACGACGATACGGCAACGGTCCGAATGACCGGCGGATGCGGCCTTGTCCATCAAAGCGACTCCTTACGTAAAAAAGGCGGCCACCCGCATGGGATGGCCGCCAACCGTTAACTCATGCAAGTTAACGTATTTTACTCGTCAAGTGTTTCGATGCGGGGCTTGATGATGCCATATCCACCATTCTTACGGTGATACACCACATTGATGAGGCCAGTCGTCGCGTTCTCGAACACGTAGAAGTCGTGGCCGAGCAGATCGGTCTGCACCAGCGCCTGCTCCTCAGTCATCGGGGTGACATCGATGACCTTCTCGCGGACGAGCAGGTCGTCGTCCTCCTCGGGCAGCAGCAGGTCGGCCAGATCCTCGACGCGCTCGACCGGTGCGACATCCGCGGCGCTGGCACCGCCCTGGCGGTTGTCCACAACCTTGGTCTTGAACTTGCGCAGCTGGCGGGTGACCTTATCGGCGGAGAGATCGATGGCGGCATACATATCTGCGCCGTGCTCGGCGACGCGAATCACAGAGCCGCGGGCACGAACCGTGACCTCGACGATTGCCGGGTTGGGGTTCGAGGGGTTCTTCTCATAACGAAGCACGACGTCGACTGTCATGGGCTCGATATCGAAAACCTTGAGCGCCTCGCCGATCTTCTCGTCCACATGCGCACGCAGAGCATCGGTTACCGTCGTCTTGCGTCCAGAAACCTTGATATCCATACGTGGCTCCAATCTGCCTCGGGGACTTACTGTACTGGCTATGTACCCATTGCCGTGCATTTAATCACCCGAATTCCCAAAGGCCCGAATAACGACTGCTTGATACCGCATACCGAAGTCTCGCACTTTTCCGCGGCAAAGTGCGCTATATGAGGGCGTCGGCGGAGTTGGTTTTTCTCCTGGAAATTGCCCTTGAGCTGCTGGTTTTATCAAAATTGAAAAGCCGGGCTCCCCTATTGGGGAGACCCGGCCATGCGTGTTGAAACCGTGAAGAAGCGCCTTGTTCAATGTATGGCAGGCGCCACCCCTACCAATAACTAGCTATTGAGCTTGTTGATGTCATCGTCGGTGATGGCGCCCTCCTGGCTAGACGAGGGGCTGTCGCCGTTGTTATCGGAGGTGTCGCCATCGGAGGACTCGGTCTCGTTGGACGTGGATTCGGATGCCTGCACATTGGCCCCCGAAACAGTCTTGGCGGTAAGGTCATAGGGCATTTGGCCGTACCAGACGCAGTGGACCGCCTCGAGCGTGCCGTCGACCGTGATGTCGTCGAGGGTATCGCTCACGGCACGGCACAGCTCATCGTTAGAGCTAAGGCCTGCGACGCCAAGCGTGGAGGGTGTCTCGAGCGTGCCGACACAGGAGATCTGGCTCATCAGGCGCGCGAGGTAACCACCGGCCGTGGAATCACAGACCACGTAATCGACCTCGCCCGACTCGAGTGCCTCGAAGCACTCGTTGATGTTGGAGAAGGTCTTTTGGTTGGCCGTGATGCTCTGCTTGGCGAGCGCTTCCTGCGAGGCCGAGAAGGTCTGAACGCCCAGGGTAGCGGTGTTAAGCATTTCGGTGGAAACGCTCAACGACTCGCCGTCACTGCTCTTGCCGAATACGGCGGGGGCGTCGTACAGACAGGTGCCAAGCGAGCTGATATCGCCGTCCGTAGAGCTGACGTCGCCAATGAAGATATCGGCCTTTTTATCGCTGAGCGCGGAATCGGCCGAGGACGCATCGACAAAGGCGACCTTGAGACCCATGCGGCATGCGAGGGCACGAGCGGCATCGACCGCATAGCCTGTGAGGTTTCCGTCGGCATCCTGCATGGCTTGCGGGGCATCGGAAGTATCGAGGGCGACCGTCAGGGTTCCCGGCGTGACCAGGGCATCGTCCGATACCGTGGGGGTAACGGTCTCGCGCTCGATCTGGTCGATCGTGGGCGTCGTGAACGTGGACAGTGGATTGAACGCGCATCCACTCAGGCCCAAAACGGCAATGACCGCCGCGGTCCCAGCACCCAACCGAGCTGCATGCATCAAGCTGCCCCTCACCATGTCCGCTACCCTACCTTCTGTGTCGTATACGATCCGTGCCCTGCACGGAATATCGGGTTGTTCCCACCAGCTGACCTGGTATTTGACCCCACACTTGCGCACCGGGGCGTTTGCTCGGGAGGCCGCAGCCACCTTCACGACTGGCCCGCTCGCCCGCGAGGCGGTATTGCCCCAAAGAAAGTAGAACGGACGGTGCGGCTTACATCTAGGACGCGCCATGATCGCGCCGCGCGCACGCGGTCGCTTACGTGGATCCCTTTGACCGCGTCTGTCTTGGACTTGGATGGGCGCATTGCCCGTCCGCAACCACAGCCTGGCGGGAACGTAGCGCATTATAGCTAAGTTCAAGCTAAAGTTTAAGGTTAGGTCGTCATTCGCACCGTGAGCACAGATTTTGCAGGTCGGAGCGGACCATTCGTGCCCCCATGAAGCCCGGAGCTCCCCTACGGGGAGCTCCGGGGTGCCCGCCTCGGGGTGCCGTGGCCAAAAAATGGCAAATATGAGTACTGTTACCAATTTTGTAACAGGCAATTTTGGCCTCTCGGACAGATTTTGCGCTTAGTGTCGCCAATCTGATGCTTAGTTATTCTACATTTGTTTATTATCTTCTTTCTTTACGCCGCCTCCGAGTCCTAAATTCTTTGATTTTGCTGTTACTGATTTAGTGACAGTACTCATATTTGCCATTTTTTGGCCAGGGCATATGATTAACCCCCTATTTTCGACGCGAATTATATCGGTTTAAGCCCAAAACACGCCCGCAGCGTGTTAAGCAACGCCTCTTGCTTCTTCCTGCGGGCATCGACACGATTCCGGTACCGCTTTCGCATACGCTGGTGGATGCGCCATGCGAGTGCCTCCATTGCCTCCATGTCGCAAAGCATTTCGTTGTTGACCGTCGCGACCTCGATTCCCATAGTAATCAAGCCCGTGTTGCGTTTTTCATCATGGATACGTCCCCTCCGGGAGGAATGGCCCAGCTCACCGTTGTATTCCAGGTCAAACCGGGCTGCTTCCTGATACGCATCGCAAACTGCATGCGGCATCCCCGAGATTGCCTGCGCGCGGTCATCGAACTCAATCTTGTAGTCGGTCTTAAAAGGACCGCAGGCAAATCCACCATAGGAAAACGGAAGTGAAAACATGGCAAGCATGATGCACTCCATGGGTGAGCGCAGGTTTTCCGACAGATAGGGACACAGCCGCCGCAGTTGTTTGGCCGCACTCCCCTTGCATGTCGCAAGGTAATCTGCCAGGCGATCGGGCGTCAGCACCGGCTCGACTTCAAAGTAGCCCACGTCTGCCGGTTGGTCCTTGTCCTTTGCAAGTCTATTCGCAACAGGCGAGGTATAAGGAGGTAGATACTTCCCGCGATCGCTTAGTGAAATCTTGGAACACAGTTCCTGGGCCAGGGCAAACGCCTGGGTACAGCCGACCTCGCGGGCGACGGCAACACAAAGGGCCTCGGGAGATAGGCTGTACACCCCCGGTTCCACCTCTAGAATCGAGCCGGCAGGCAACCTGGAGCACACGGACCAGCCCACGCCAGGCATGCGGCGGCGCTGCGCCGCAGATCCCACCAGCAAGCACAGATCTTCTTGCACTTCGCCGCTTTTGGCTCCAATTCGCACCAGGTCGGGAAGATAGACATCCTCGGTCGAAGGCGATGACGTACACAGCACGCGGCGCTCTTCATCGGGATTGAGGTCCTTCCAGCCGATGTAGCCCATCTGCCGGCGCTCGGCTCGAATCAAGCGCAACGCCGAGGCGCCCGCCAGAATCACGGAAGCCGCCAGCTGCTCTTTTGTCGGTTTATTGTGCTGCCTGATTGTTACCGCCACACGAATCACCCCTACCAAACGCGTGCGATAGCGAGGCCATCGACGGCTTTGGCGCCGGCGCGCTTAAGCTCCGCCGAGGCCGCTGCCATTGTTGCGCCCGTGGTAATGACATCGTCGATGAGCAGCAGACGGCAGCCACGTACATCCTCGACCGTCTCGTACATGTCCCGGGCATGTTCCCGGCGCTCGGCGCGACCGAGTTCGCGCTGGTCGCCATGACCGTATTTGACCAAGGCGTCCACCAATGGCACGCCCGAAAGATCGCAAAACGAGCGAGCGATTGCTTCCATGTGATCAAATCCACGCCGCCGATACGCCGCCGCAGTCGCGGGCACAAATACCACCGCGTCGGCACCGGACAGCACGCCGCCGTAACGGTCGGGGGCTGCTACCTGGGCATGCAGGGCGGTGTCGTAGAGCAGCTCTGCCAGATACGGTGCCAGACGGCGCTCGCCCGCATCCTTGTATGCCTTGATGATGCGCGGCAACGGATGTGCATAGACAGCGCACACCAGGCAGCGATCGAGGGCCTTAGCCACCGTCGAAGACGCACCCTCGACCGAGCACTCGGTACACAGCAGGTCTCCAAACGGAGCGCCGCACCTCGTGCAGCTGTGGCGCGGATCGACAAGCGTGAGCGACGCCAGGCACTCCTGACAAATAAGCGCACCGGCACGCTCGCAACCGGCGCATCGCGTGGGCGAAAGAACCTCGAGTGCCTCATGCGCCGCGCGCTCGGCAAACGGTAGCAATTCATCCGCAAACGGCAAGATGCCGGCACTCCGTAAGCGGCTCAAACCATTCAGACAGTTATTTATGACAAAACCCTCCCTACGCTTGGGCGAAGGGAGGGTTGTCGATTCAGTGCCATGATACCCCGTTGCACTTGGGGTCAGACAAGTCGAATCCGCTTGCGGGCGCTATTCGCCGGCAGGCGGTTGCGGTGCGGACGAGGTGTGGGTCGAGCCTTCGCCACCATCCTGGCGCGGCTTGCGGGAACGGCGACGGCGGCGGCGCTTCTGACTCTGGTCGGCCGAACCCTCGCCACTGCGATCCTCACGCGGTTCGCGCTCGTCGCGAGCACCGCCGCGCGAAGCCTTGGCGGCAGCTCCTCCGCCATCGCCGGGGCGACGGCGCGTGACCTTGACTTCACCATCCGAAACCTGATCGGCCACAGAAGGAACCGAGGGTTTCTGCTGCGTGCCCGAGGAATGGCGACGGCGAGGACGCGGCGCGCGCTCCTCCTCGCCACGTGGCCTGCCAGCCTTGTCGGCAGGCGCGTCGGAGGCCGAGGCGCCCTTGGGAGCGGCACCGGCCTCGCGAGCGGCTGCGGCGCGGAAGGCGTCCTCGCGCTCCTCGCTCGACAGGTGGCGGCGACGACGGCGCGTGGGGTTCATGCCGCCGCCGCGGTTTTGCTGCTGGGGCTGCTGAGCCTCGCGCTCGCGAGAGGCGTTCTTGCCCGCGGTCTCGCCGTTGTCGACGGACGCCGCGCGCTTGCGGCGACGACGGCCGCCGGCCGCCTCCTCGGCCTCGGAAGCCTCGGCCTTGCCGCGGCCCTTTCCGCGGCCACGACCCTCGCCCTGGCCCTGACCGGCACAAGCATCGGATTCGGCATCGCGACGACGGCGCTTGGGCATCGACGTGCCGGCCAGACGGTCGGCACTCGACAGGCCATCGCCCACGTCGACGCCGTTCTCGCGATCGAGTTCCATGAGCGCCAGGCGCATCTCGGGCGACTCGATGCGCTCGAGCACATCGCGCGTCACGCAGTCGGGGCGGCAGCTGCAGCCCTGCTCGGCGGCCTTCTTTTTGCAGCCCTCCGAGCACGTCATATCGGCCAAGTTGACCTTAAAGACTTTACCGTTCTCCAGGCGCAGCACCAGCTGCTCACGCGGCGTGTCATATTCCTGGATACGCGCCTTGCCGAGCGGCGTATCGATGAGCGTCTTCTTTTTGGGCGCACGGCTCTTAAAGTCCTTGTACGCCTCGAACTCATAGCGCAGGCAGCACATCAGGCGGCCGCACACGCCGCTGATCTTAGACGAATTGAGCGGCAGGTCCTGCTCTTTTGCCATGCGAATCGAGACGGGCTCAAACTGTCCGCCAAAGCGCGTGCAGCAGAGCTCCTGTCCGCATTGGGCATAGCCGCCCACCAAGCGAGTCTCGTCACGCACGCCAATCTGGCGCATGTCAACGCGAATGTGCAGCGTCGAGGACAGGTCCTTGACGAGCTGACGAAAATCGACGCGTTCCTCGGCCGCAAAGTAGAATACGGCTTTCTCGCCGCCAAACAGGTATTCGACACCCACCGGCTTCATCTCGAGGTCGAGATCTTTGACCAGACGGCGGAAATCAACCATGGCCTCATCGCCCTGGATGGCCAGGTCGTCGGCAAGCTGCAGGTCGATATCGCTCGCCACACGCAGCACGGGCTTGAGCGGCTGACCGATCTCGTCTTGCGGCACCTCGAAGGGATCGGCCGTGACCAGGCCGATCTCGGTTCCGCGCTCGGTGGAGCAAATGGCATAATCGGCCTCGAGGATATCCAGACCCTGCGGGTCAAACCACAGGTCGCGCGAGGCGTAGGTAAACTTAACGGGTACGACTAACGGCATTTCAGTGCCTTCCTGATATCGAACAGCATGACCTCGATGGCCAGCTGGGGAGTAACGTTTCTGGCAATGTTGCGCTCGGCGGTCGCGACCGCCTCGAGCGCCCGGGTGGCACCCGCAACATTCGTCGCGGCGGCAAGCCGCCCGATCGTGTCGCGCACGTCCTCGTTCACAATGTCTGCCGCCTCATCCTGAAGCGTCAGCAGCACGTCGCGCATGAGCGTCCGCGCGCTCGCCAGCGCTTCCATGATACCCGAACGCTCGCGCGCGTTGAGTTCGCGCTTGTTGCGGTCCTCAAGCTGCTTCAATGCTCCACGCGACAGATAATCGGCGTTTTGCTCGAGCACCTTTTCCTGCGTGGACTTGACCTCGGCGAGCGGAGCCTTAACGGCGACGATGAGCGACTTGGCGCGGCTGAGTACATCGGCCTCGTCGGCGGCGATGAGCGAATCGATGGCGCGGATCATCTGGCGGCGAGCATCCTGGCGCTCGGCGCTCTTAAGGAACTCGATGCCGCGCGTGGGGCTCCCCGCCACGGCGACCGCCATGCGACAGCGTGCGAGATCCTGGCCCGTCGCGCGGCTCACGGCCTTCGTGGCCACGGCGGGCGACACCAGCCGAAACGGCACGCACTGGCAGCGGCTCACGATGGTGGGCAACATCACGTCTGCCGAGGTGCCCAGCAAGATAAACATAACGCCCTCGGGCGGCTCCTCGAGCGTCTTGAGCAGTGCGTTGGCGGTGTTGGCGCGCAGCTGCTCGGCACGGTCGATGATGTAGACCTTGGCCTTGGCACGGATGGGCGCCAGCGGCACGTCGTCGAGCAGCTCGCGGGTCTGGGCGATGAGGTAGCCCGTGGCGCTCTCGGGCGTGTAATAGTGCACGTCGGGGTGCGTATGGCGGGCGACACGCACACAGCTATCGCATGAGCCGCAGCCGTCCTGCTCGCACAGGAAGGCTTGGGCGAGTGCCCAGGCGGCATCGAGCTTGCCGGCACCGGGAGCGCCCAAAAACAGGTAGGCGTGCGATGCGCGGCCGCTGGCGACGGCGTTGGTCAAAAAATCGCGTACGCGCTCTTGGGTGTCGAGCTTGGCCAGCAGGCTTGCCAGAGCGGGGGCCATGTTACTCGGCCTCCTGGGCAAGCGTGGCGGTGACGGCGTCCTGGGAAATGTCGAGACCGTACGCGCGAACCCGCTCGACCGTCTGCGCGAAGACGTCCTCGATGGAAGCGGTGGCGTCGATGAGCTTCACGCGATCTGGCTCCTCGGCGGCAATGGCACTAAATCCCTGGTAAACGCGCTCCTGGAACGCCATGCCCTTGGCCTCCATGCGGTCGACCGCACCACGGGCGGACATGCGAAGCGCTGCCTGCTCGGGCGTGATGTGATAGACGAGCGTGAGCGCCGGGTGCGTCCCCGCGACAGCAAGGTTGTTGGCGTCGCGTACCATCTGGCGATCGAGGCCGTCGGCAAACGCCTGGTAGCAGGTCGTGGAATCATAGAAGCGGTCACACAGGACCACTTTGCCGGCCGCAAGGGCGGGAGCTATGACCTCGTGCACCAGCTGGGCGCGTGCGGCCTCGTAGAGCAGCAGCTCGCAGGTATCCCCCATCGCCGTATTGGCGGGATCGAGCAGCAGGGCACGGATCTTTTCACTAATGGCGGTACCACCCGGCTCACGCAGGGTCACGACCTGGTAGCCAGCGAGCTCGAGCGCACGGGCCAGCAGGCGCGCCTGCGTGGACTTACCGGCACCATCGACGCCCTCGAGCGTGATAAAGCTATGTTGAGCGGACTCAAAAGCCATGGGCGCAGTCCCTTCCTACAAGGCGCGTAAATGCAGATATATCAACCAAATCATGATACCCCAGGGGCAGGCGCACCCCAAATCCAACCTAGTCATTGGGGACGTTCTTAAATGACTGGTCGTTTAAGAACGTCCCCAATGACTCCCAATGACTAAAGGTGCCTTTCCAAAGTTGCGGTGAAATAGGGACTGATTGAAGCTCTAAGACCGCCAAACAGTCCCTATTTCACCGCAACTTATGATGGGGAATTTTGGATGCTGGGTATAATCGTCGTATGGCATTGAAATGTGGCGAAAGGAGTGGCAATGTCTCGGTATTGCGCCTCGTGCGGCAAGCTTCTTGCAGATAATGCCAAGTTCTGCACCTCGTGCGGTGCACCCGTTGAGCAAACAGCCGCGAGCGATAGCCAGCCCGCTTTTGACCAGACCGGGCCCCTTGATACGCCGCAAGCCAAGGCGGACGATCCCCTCGCTTATCGCTCCGACCCCGCCGCAAGCCCCGCGGCCGTCGAGACCACGCAGTGCATACCCGTCGCGAGCGGCTCGCCCCAACAGCAGCCGGCTCCCGCATACGCGCCTGCTTCGCCACAGACCCCCGCTCCCAAAAAGAGCGGCACCGGGGCGCTTATCGCCGTTATCGTTGCGCTGGTGGCAATCATCATCGCCCTGGTCATCTTCTTTGTGATCAAACCGTTCGACGACTCCGCCACGCAGACGACTGCCGAGGTTACCAAGCTGCACCACGATGTTGACGATGATGACCTCAAGCCTCTCGGCGACCCCAATAGCCTTTACGACGATGACGATGACGACGAGGACGAGGCTGGCGGCGAAGCAACCCTCTCCGAGCAGAACCTCTACCGTCGCCTGAGCGAATACTACGACCTGCTCGAGGACCTCGATAGCCAGGTCCGCGCCTGCGCGCAGGCCTTCAATGGTAGCTATCTGGAAGAAGATCGCACCACCCGTCAAAATCTCGCCGACGTCGCCGAGCGCACGGAGGAGACCATCGAGCAGTATTACGATATCGTCGAGGACCTGAACGTCCCCATGAGCTCTAAGAACTACAACTCCTGGAAAGACATCATTGCCCTGTATGACGACCTTGATCACCGCATCGACGCGATCTGCGATGCCTGGGAGATCAGCCTAAAGTACGCAAAGCCCTCGGACCATAAGGACGAAATCGTGGCGCCGCTGGCACGCGACAACGAGCCGGGAACCAGCAGCAACAAGTATCGCTTGGACTTTGAGGACCGCTATCCCAGCGCTAAACCCGTCGAGGTGAACTAGCGTTTTGTCGTTCCCGAGCTGGCAGTTAGGGACGTTCCTAAACTGCCGGTAGAAAAGGAACGTCCCTAACTGCCGAACAAAAAACGGGCGAGGATCATGGGACCCTCGCCCGTTTTTGTTTTGGGCAATGTTTCGACTGCGCCGCTACTTGCTGGCGGCCGCCTTCTTTGTGGTCGTCTTTTTCGCGGCAGCCTTCTTGGCAGTCGTCTTTTTCGCCGTGGTCTTCTTCGCCGTACTCGCCTTGGTCGTCGTCTTGCGGCCGCGGGCGGGCTTCTTCTCCTTGGTCGGGCAGTCCATGTTGACGCAGATGCGCCACGGACCGCGCGCCGTGTTGACCACCACGATGGGAGCGCCGCACTCGGGACAGGTCTCGCCCGTCGCCTCGAGTTTGCCACGCGCCGGCAGCGGATAGCTCACGCCGCAATCGTCATAGTTGGTGCAGCGGATAAAGCGCTTGCCACTCTTCTCGCTCTTGTGCGCAATCAGATCGCCATGGCGTCCGGCCTCGGCGCACACCTTGCACTCGCCCACCTTAAGGTCGGGCTCGTAATTGGTGGGACACGTGGGGTTCACGCAGATCTCGAAAGCCTTCTGGCGGAACGGCTGGCACTTAATGCGCGGTGCGCCGCATTCGGGACACACGGCCGCCTCGCCCTCGAGCGGGCTTACCTTGACGCCGCTCGGCACCGGATAGGTCACGTCGCAGTCGGGCCAGCCCATGCAGCCGATAAAGCTGCCGCGGGTCTTGGCGCTCGTCTTCATGACCAGATCCTTGCCGCACTTGGGGCAGGCGCCCACGCGCGCATCGGCCGTGACGGCATCGCTGATGGCGTCGCCCAGCTCCTGCGTATGCTTGAGCAGCTCATCGAGCACGCCGGCCAGCAGCGCGCGCGAGTGCGTCACGACATGCTCTTCGGTATCTTCGCCGCGCTCCACGCGGGTCATGTCGCCGTCGAGCTCGCTGGTCATATCGGGGCTCGTGATGCGCGGGGCAAACTGCGACAGTGCATCGATGATGGCGATACCCAGCTGACTCGGCTCCACGGGATCGTTTTTGAGGTAGCGCACGGCGTACAGGCGCTCGATGATGCTCGCGCGCGTGGACTTGGTGCCCAGGCCGCGCTTTTCCATCTCCTGCACGAGCTTGCCCTGGCTGTAGCGTGCGGGCGGCTCGGTCTGCTTGGCCTCGAGCTTAATGTCGAATACGTCGACCGTGTCGCCCTGCTCCAGCGGCGGCATCTGCTCGTCGCGCTTGAGTCCGTACGGGTATGCCTCGCGGAAACCCGGGGTCACGAGCACATCGCCCGAAGCCACGAACGGCTCGCCGTTCACGTCGAGCTCGAGCTTAGTGTTCTCGATGGTGGCAGGGCCCATAAGCGTCGCCAAGAAGCGGCGAGCGATGAGGTCGTAGAGCTTGCGCTGGCCACCGTCGAGCGTGGACGGATCGCCCTCGCCCGTGGGGTAGATAGGCGGGTGGTCGGTGGTCTCGACCTTGCCGCGCGTGGGCTTCATGGGACCGGCGAGCACCTTTTTGCATACGGGCGCCAGCGCCGGGTTGATCTTTGCCAGGTCACTCACCACGGCGCCCAGATCGAGCGTCGCGGGGTACACGGTGTTGTCGACACGCGGGTAGCTGATGAGGCCCGCCATGTAGAGGGACTCGGCGATGCGCATGGTGCGTGCGGGCGAGATGCCCTCGGCCGCAGCGGCAGCCTGCAGCGAGGTGGTCGCAAACGGCGTGGGCGGCTGCTGCTTGCGCGAGCGCTTGGTCACCGCGGCGACGGTTGCCGTCTTGGCACCGTCAACGTGACCGTACGCCGTCTCAGCAGCATCCTTGTCGGTAAAACGCGCCGTCTTGTGCGCGATCTTAAAGCGGTCGTCCTCGGCAGCAGCCTGCGCGGCAGCCATGCCGCGGATCTGCCAGTAGTCCTCGGGCACAAACGCCATGCGCTCGCGCTCGCGCTCGACCACCAAGGCGAGCGTCGGGGTCTGCACGCGGCCGGCAGAACGCACGTTGCCAAAGCCGCCAAACTTGGCGAGCGTCAGGTAGCGCGTGAGCACCGCACCCCAAATGAGGTCGATGTGCTGACGACTCTCGCCGGCATCGGCCAGGTTCTGGTCGAGCGAGACGAGGTTATCAAAGGCCTGCGTGATCTCGGCCTTGGTAAACGAAGAATACTGGGCGCGGGCAACCGGCAAGTCGGGCGCAACCTCGCGCACCTTGTTGAGGGCGTCCGAACCAATCAGCTCGCCCTCGCGATCGAAGTCCGTGGCGATGATGACACTGTCGGACTTCTTGGCAAGGTTCTTGAGCGAGCGAATGAGCTCTTTCTCGGCCGGCAGCTTGATAACGGGCGCCCAGGTAAGGTAGGGCAGGCTCTCGAGCTTCCAGCCTTTGATGGAGATACCGTCGGCAAGGAACGGTTTGCGCTTGGTGTCATAGGGCGGACGCGCCAGGCCATCGGGTATATCGGCCGGCAGCATCTCGCCGTCCTCGGTGACCGAATACCAACCCAGCTTTTTATCGAACAGCACGCTGTCGCAAAAATCGGGCGCAAGGATGTGACCGGCAAGGCCAATTGTCACGCACTCCTCGCCCTTCCACTCAAAACGGTAGATGGCGGTGTTGTACACCTTGTCCTTTTTGGGCTTGCCCGTGGACAGCCGCTCGGCGATCTGGCGCGCGGCGTCGTTTTTCTCGGCGATGATGAGCTTCAAAAGAGGCTCCTATCTCGTGTGTCTGCGGCTGCGCCCGCACGTACGACGGCCGACTTACGCCCTTGTTTGTTCGATCTGCCCGATGAGCCAATCGCACCAGGCATCCATGCCCTCGCCCTTGCGTGCGCTCACGGCAAACCGCGGCGCCTGCGGATTGAGGTCATCGAGTGTCTTAGTATACCTATCCATGTCAAAATCGAAAGCCGGGGCCACATCGACCTTGTTGAGCAGCTGTGCGCCAGCGTGCTGGAAGATGCCCGGGTACTTAATGGGCTTGTCGTCGCCCTCGGGCACCGAGAGAATCATGATGGACAGGTTCTCGCCCAGGTCAAAGTCGACCGGACAGACCAGATTGCCCACGTTTTCGATAAAGATAACATCGATGTTTTGAAGGCCCACTGCCTGGTCGAACGCGTCAACGGCCTCCATGATCATGTTGCCCTCGAGGTGGCACAGACCGCCCGTGTTGATCTGAATGGCGGGCATGCCGGCTTCCTTCATGGTGATGGCGTCGACATCCGAGGCGATATCGCCCTCGATGACGGCACAGCGCAGGCCGGCTTTGTCGCGCAGGCGCTCGTTGGTGCCCAGAATCGTGGTGGTCTTACCAGAGCCGGGACTCGACAGCACATTGATCACATAGGTGCCTGTCTCTTTGAATCGCTGGCGCAGCTGATCTGCCAGGCGCTCATTGCGCGACAGAATTGGCGATGCGATATCAATAGTTTTCTCGGCCATACTCGGCACTCCTTACTTCTACCATTTATACCCCGTCCCCAAATGGCAGGCTGGTTAATTGTCGGGGGTTTCAATCTCGATGCTGGCGATGTCGAGCTCGCGGCCGTGCAGCAGGCGCACGTTGGTGCCGCCACACTGAGGACAGCGGCAATGGAAGCGGTCGTGCTCAAAGACCTCGCGGCAGTCCAGGCACTCGCTTTGTGGATGGACTTCCTCCACGGCAAGCTCGCAGCCGCGCGTGAGCATGTCCTCGTCGCGAAACGTCTCCCACGCAAAGTCGAGCGCCTCACGCACAACTTCGGTCATATCCCCAATGCGCAGCGTTACCAAAACAGCGCGCGAGGCCCCCGCCCCACGCGCCGCGCGAATCACTGTATCGAGTATGCCGTTGACAATGCCAACCTCGTGCATACGGATTTACTCCTCGTCGTCCTCGTCGTCGTTCGAGAACAGATCCAGACGGCTCACAAACAAGCCTTCCTTGCCATCGCGCGCGGTAATGACCACGCGGGCGATGGCGAGCGAAATCTCGTAGAGCGAGAGCAGGGCGCCATACATGAGACCCAGTGTAACGGGCGAGCCGTCGGGCGTAATCACAGCCGAGCCCGCAAGCAGGCCAACGTATACGTAACGCCAGGCACCGCGGAAGGCCGCATAGGACACGATATGGAAGACAGAAAGGTAGAAGATGATGAGCGGCAGCTCAAACGCCACGCCAAAGCCGATCATAAAGAGCAGCTCCATGTTGACGTAGTTCTCCAGATCGGGCAGCGCCGTAGCGACGGCCGAGGTTTCGCCGATGAGCCACTCAAAGCCCGCAGGGATGATGATGAAGTAGCAAAAGATTGCGCCCAGGAAGAACAGCACCGTCGAGGCGAGCACCGTGGGCACAACCCACTTGCGCTCGTTGGGGCGAAGCGCCGGCAGGAAAAACGCCAGAATCTGCCAAATGATCATAGGCGTGCACATGACAACGGCCATCTTGAGGGCCAGCGAAAAGCGCAGACCAAAGCCGCCGAGCGTGGTGGTGATGTAGAACTTACCGTCCGGCACAAAGGAGCGGATGGGGTCTTCCAGGATGTCGAGCACCACGGGCGTGGCGAAATACAGCACGATGGCGGCGGCAAAGACCGACACGACCACGATGGTCAGGCGGCGACGGAGCTCACCCAGATGATCGAAGAGCGGCATGCGCGCAGGTCCGATAGGCATTACTCATCGCCTCCCTTCGGGGCATGGGCGGCAGCGGCGTCGTCCTCGGCCTCGAGCTCGCGAGCGAGCTGGTCGACGACGGCCTTGCGCTTGCGGGGACGACGGGCGTAGAGGTCAGCCGTCGTGGGCTCTGCCGGCTCGGGCTCGGGCTCCGGCTCTGCAGCAGGCTCGGGCTCGACGGCGGCAGCGGCAGACTCGGGGCCCTCAGCCTCACCAGCAGCACCTTCGTCCTCGGCAGCACCCTCACTCGCGGCCTTCTCGGCGGCAAGGCGGGCACGGCGCTCGGCAAAGGTCTCCTTCTTTGCGGGCGCGGCCGTCTCGACGGCATCCTCGTCCGCATCGGAATCGTCATCGACGGCAGCCTTCTTGGGCTTGACCGGAGCCGAAGCGGCCTCGCTTACCGGATCGATAATCTCGGACTGAACAACAGCCGTCATCTTTTCCTGCGTCTCGCGGAACTGACGGATGGCACGGCCGATCGTGCGGCCCATCTGCGGGAGCTTATCCGGGCCAAACAGCAAAAAGCCGAAGACCACGATGATCGCGAGCTCACCCTCTCCAATACCAAACACACATACCTCCAAGGCTCGATGTGAGTCGAGCCCGCACCGCGCCATTCGGCCGGAACTCGTCTATTCATTCGGTCAAGTATAGCGCCCGGACGTCAAAACATCCGAGCGCATCACAAACATATACCAAACGGCACGCCCTTTTTGGGGCAGGGCTTATGCCGTCGTAATTGAAATCTCCTGGTCGACACCCAGCAACTGAACCACGCGCATCACCGGGGGCTGCACGTTGACGCAGCCAAACCGCTTGTCGTGATCGGCTGCGTGGTGCGCGGCGCCCACAAGTACGCCAATACCTGTCGAGTCGATATAGCTCACCTGGGCAAAGTCGAGCTCAACGGCCTCGGTGGGCTGCTCGAGCGCCAAGTCGATGGCGTTACGCAAGCTGTCGGCGTTAGAGATATCAATCTCACCGGTCACCCTGATGGTGTAGAGCTCCGGCGTGGGGTTGGTGGAAATACCCAAATCCATGTATACGCTCCTTTGCGTATCGAGAGTGCGGATAGTACTGGACGCGGATTTGCGGGGCCCTACGCGTTAGGCGCGCTCGGCACGAGCAAGCTCGGCAGCGACGAGCTTGACGGCCAGCACCAGCACGTCGAGCGCGGCCTCCAGGTCCTCGACCGTGGGATAACTCGGCGCGATGCGGATGTTGGTGTCGCGCGGATCCTTGCCATAAGGCCAGGTGGCACCTGCCGGCGTGAGCTTGACACCCAGGTCGGCGCAAAGCGCGGCGACCTTTTGGGCCGAGCCCTCGGGGCCATCAAAGCTCACAAAGTAGCCGCCGCGGGGATGCGTCCAAGTAGCGCAACCCGTATCGCCCAGGCCCTCAGTGAGCTTGCGCTCGACGGCCTCAAAGCGCGGACGCAAGAACTCGGCATGCTTTTTCATGTGCTCCTTGACCGCCTCGATGGTGGGAAGGAAGCGCACGTGGCGTAGCTGGTTGAGCTTGTCGGCGCTGATAAGACCGGCCTTCAGGCGCTTGGAGAACTCCGCGATGACCGCGGGACTCGCACCGATAAAGCCGATGCCCGCGCCCGGGAAGGTGATCTTGGACGTCGAGGCGAATGCCACCACGCGGTCCTCGGTACCCGCCGCGCGGGCAAGATCGAAGATGTTGGCGAGCTCGTCGGTCTCGTCGTACAGGTCGTGCACGCAGTAGGCGTTGTCCCAAAAGATGCGAAAATCGGGCGCGGCCGTGGGCATCTCGACCAAGCGGCGCACGGTGTCCTCGCTAAAGGTGATGCCCGTGGGGTTGGAATACTTGGGCACGCACCAGATGCCCTTGATGGAGTCGTCGGCGGCAACCAGGCGCTCTACCTCGTCCATGTCGGGGCCGCTGCCGGTCATCGCGACGGGGACGTTCTCGATACCCAGGTCGGCGGTGATGCCAAAATGACGGTCGTAGCCGGGAACCGGGCACAGGAACTTGACCTTCTTACCGTCGTGCGCGGCCTCATAAGCCTCCCAAGGCTCGCTGCCGCACGAGCCGCAGCGCCAGAACATACCGGCGATATCGTGCTCGATCAAAAGGCTCGACGAACCCAGTACGAGCGTCTGATCGGCGGGGCAACCCAGGAACTCCCCCGCCAGCTTGCGTGCCGAGGGGATGCCCTCAAAGCAGCCGTAGTTGGAGCAGTCGACGTTACCGTCGTGCAGATCGGCGTCGGCATTGAGGATATCGAGCATGGGGCGCGAGATGTCCACCTGGGAGGGCGACGGCTTGCCGCGCGCCATGTCGAGCGCCAGGCCCTTGGCCTTGACCTCGGCAACCTCGGCTTTGAGCGCCTCGATGGCGGCATCGAGTTCGGTGGTTTCCATCTTCTGGTAGATCGTCTGCATGGGTGCGACCTTTCGCAAAGCGGGACGTTGCAGTTTGTCTAAGTATAGACCGCTACCGCCGCAACGGTATGAAGCCGTGATAGATTAAGTCCATCGCAATGAATTACGATATCCACCGTATGACCCGTATAGCCGCATGGCACATCCAAGGAGGCAGTATGGAATACTGCTCTTTTCAAGCCGAGGAGTTCGGAGACCTGCAGCGTCTGGTCGACGGCTTGTTTTATGACCGTAAGGCCATTGACCGCCTGGATCTAATCGTTCAGGCGGAGATCTTGGACCTGGCGCCCGATCTCATGGAAATCGTGAATCTTTTGCCGCCCGGCCACTACGACCGCCAATCGCTTTGCGACCAGCTTAACTCGGCCCTTGCCGCCCACGGCTGGGGCGCCGTCTACGGCACCGTGGAATAAAAATGGCAAATAAATGAAATGCCGTTTGTGACAGTGCTCACAAACGGCATTTTTTCACACGAGGGCATCCGGGGCATGTCCGGCCCCGGTTTTCGCGCTCCTACTCGTCCTTGGGCGAAGGGTGCTTGCAGACCACGCTCATGTAGATCATGCCCAGCACGGCCGCGGTAACAGAACCGGCAAGAATGGCGGCCTTGGCGGCCAGAACCTCGAACTGGGCCGTCGGGAAGGCGAGGCCGCTGATGAGGATCGACATGGTAAAGCCGATGCCACCCAAAATGCCCACGCCGGCGATCATATGCCAGTTAACGTTATGAGGCAGCTCGCAAGCCTTAAGCTTGACCAGGGCAAACGTCACGCCAAAGATACCGATCGGCTTACCCAGCAGCATGCCAAAGTACACGCCGAGGGTCACCGGGTCGGTAAGCAGCACGCTCATGTCCACGCCCACAAGGCGAACCTGCGCGTTGACAAACGCAAAGATCGGCAGGATCACAAAGTTGACCGGCGTGGAGATCAGGCGCTCCATGCGGATGAGCGGCGGGGTCACACGGTGCATGACACGCTCGACCTTGGTGGTCGAAAGGGTAAAGTCGTGCTGGCCCAGGATGTGCGCCTCGTCGTCGTAACGGTCGTCGAGCAACGGCAGGTACTCGCCTAGCCAATCGGTAAGGCTATCGAGCTTAACACCGCACTTGGCCGGGATGGTGAAGGCCAGGATGACACCGGCAAGCGTGGCGTGCACGCCGCTCTTAAACATGCAAAACCACAGCAGCAGACCAAGCACCGAGTACGGGGCAAGGCGATAATGCTGAGTCTTGTTGAGCCACACAAGTGCGCAGGTCACAACTGCAGCGGCACCCAGCCAAAACGGACTGGGGCTCTGGCCGTAGAAAATGGCGATGGCGGCGATGGAGATGAGGTCGTCGGCGATGGCAAGCGTCGAGAAGAACACGCGCACGCCGTTGGGCACGCGATTGCCCAAAAGCGACAGCACGCCCAGCGCAAAGGCAATATCGGTTGCCATGGGGATGGCCCAACCGTTGCGGGCGCCGGCATGGTTAAAGATCAGGTAGATGCAGGCGGGAACGACGACGCCGCCCACGGCTGCCAGCATGGGAAGCATGGCCTGACGCGGATTCTTGAGCTCGCCGACCGTCATCTCGTACTTAAGCTCAAT
The DNA here is from genome assembly GCF_052118305.1 of Collinsella sp. LCP21S3_D3. NCBI lineage: Bacteria > Bacillati > Actinomycetota > Coriobacteriia > Coriobacteriales > Coriobacteriaceae > Collinsella > Collinsella sp. LCP21S3_D3. The sequence goes on along the minus strand of NZ_JBQKHK010000012.1, from coordinate 34,303 downwards.
GCCCACCAACAAAAAGAAGATCGCCATGAGAAAGTCGTTGACGAAAAGCTCGACGGTGAGGCCAGCCGTAAGGTTGCCCAGGCCCACATACAGCGGGGTCTCCAAAAAGTGATGGATAGCCTCGTAGACATCGGTGTTGGCGCAGATAACGGCGGCGATGGCGGCGATGACCATGACGGCGGCGGAAATCGTGCCGTTCTCGGCGATGCGCTCCCAGATGTCATGACGTTCAAAGCGCTTGCGCTCACGAACGTTGAACAGCTGCTCAGTTGCTGCCATGGGCGGCTCCTTTCACGGGAAAGCTCCCGTCTTAAAAAAGCACGGCCCGCCCAAGTGGCGGCACCGCGCTCCAACGTATTACGCTTGCATCTAGCCTACCCTGCACGACAAGCACGCAGGCGTGGCCGAAAAGCGGAACCACAGGTTGAACATTATTTGCCCAACGGTACGGGCGCCCCTGTCCAATAGGGGACGCGGTCCCGCGCACAAAAAACGACCGGAGCGCGGGGCGTCCGCGGTCCGGTCGTAGCAGGTTACAAAACCTAGCAGGCGGCCATGATGGGGGCAGCGACCTGCTTCTTACGGGAGAGGACGCCCGGCATCCAGACGCCGTCGTGCTCGTCGGCAATGCCCAGGCCCTTCTGAGCGGCCTCGGTCTCGCCCTCGAGCAGGACCTGCGAGCCCTCCTCCATGATGTCGGTGATGCACAGGACGATACCGTCGGCACCCTTCTCGGCGGCGTAGGCGCGCATGGCCTCGCGGATCTCGTCGATCATGCCGAGCGCACGGCTCTTGTCGACGGTCTCGTACTGGCCGATGAGCAGCTTCTTGCCGGCGGGCTCGAACATCTTGATGTCGTTGCCGACCATCTCGGCTGCGGTGAAGGAGCCGGACGGACGGGTGAGGAAGACCTCCATGCCAAACTTGACCGGGTCGACACCCACCTGCTCGCCGAGCTTGGCGGCGACGGCGCGGTCGACATCGGTGGTGGTGGGGCTCTTGAGCATGAGCGTGTCGGTCATCATGGCCGAGAGCAGCAGCTTGGCCTGAACGTCGGAAAGCTCAACGCCGAGCACGCCGGCGAGCTTAGTGACGATGGTGCAGCTGGAACCCCAGGGCAGGCAGATGTAGTGCAGCGGGCCGGCGGTCTCAAAGTCGCCGATGCGGTGATGGTCAACGACGCCAAAGACCGTGGCGTCCTTAAGGCCGGCGACGGACTGGGCGGACTCGTTATGGTCGGTGAGAACGACAAGCTGGCCGGCCTCGACGGACTCAATCATGCGGGGCTCGGCAATGCCGGCGTCTGCGAGCAGCTTGGCGGACTCTGCCGGAAGCTGACCAAGAGCGCAGACCTCATAGGTGTTGCCGGCATACTCAACCTGGTTGAGCAGCTGAGACAGAACGACGGCGCTCATGATGGCGTCGTTATCGGGGTTCTGGTGACCAAAGACAAGAACGTTTGCCATGGGTATCCTCCACTTGGTATGTGTACTTAGACGTAGCTATGGTAGCACGCTGGCAGCTGGCCTTTGGGGACGGAAGGGCCACGGCATATTTTGTGGCAGGTATGGGGGCCAAGGCTGTCCCTTTTGCACCATGTTGGTGCAAAGTAACCTGGCCCCCTTGCACCAGCTATTTACCGGCAGCGCGCAGGGCTACGTAGGCAGAACCGATGATGCCGGCGTCGTTTCCGAGCGAGGCAACCTTAATGGGCGTCTCGCGCGAGGCGGAAAGCGCGTAGCGCTGGAAGTACTCGCGAACCTTATCGAGGTAGACATCGGCCGAGGCGGAGGCGCCGCCGCCGATCAGGAACATCTCGGGATCGACCACGTTGGCAATAAGCGCCAGGGCGCGGCCGAGATAGTCGGCCATGGTATCGGCCGCGGCCAGCGCGAGCTTATCACCCTCGCGGCAGGCTTGGAACACGTCCTTGGAATCGGAAGGGCCGGTGAGCTCGATGGGCTCGACGCCCGCCTTCTTGCACTCGGCAAGGTAGTTGCTCACCACGCCGGTGGCGCTGGAATACTGCTCCAGGTGGCCATGGCCGCCGCAGCCGCAAGTGCGCTCCTCAGCCGGATTCAGGCACATATGGCCAATCTCGCCGCCGGCGCCCACAACACCCGACACCACATCGCCGTTGACGATAACGCCGCCGCCCACGCCGGTACCGATGGTGACCATCACCACATTCTGCACGTCCTTGGCAGAACCGAGCCAAGCCTCGCCCATGGCAGCGGCGTTGGCATCGTTCTCGTACTTAACGACCGCATCGGGGCAGTGCTCCTGAATGGCGATCTTCAACTCGGGCAGGTTAATGGCAATGTTGGCCTTGACCTTGGCATCGCCCGCTGCCGGAATGGGGCACGGAACAGCAAGGCCAATGCCCGCCACAAAGGCGCGCGGAATCTGTGCCTTGGCGACCACCTGGTCGATAGCCTCGGTCACCGCGGCAAAGCCCGCAGCGTCAACGATGGGAGGCGTGGGCACGCTGACCTTCGCAAGCAGGTTGCCATCCCCGTCGAACAGGCCCTCCTTAACCGAAGTGCCGCCGACGTCGATGCCGATGTAGTACTGCTTAGGTTCCATAGGGGCCCGCCCTTCTCGTTTAAACATTGTCTGTATGGTACCGCTCCCAAGGCAAAAACCTACCAAAAAGGGACAGGTTTGTTTTGGTAGGTTTTATCTGGGGAAATGCAGAATACAGGATTCGGTTCGCTGGGTGCTAAATCGGTTCGGCCCCGTCCTCGGACCGATTAGATTTCTCAACACGACATTATTCGAATGTATATTTATTTAGAGCGCTTTTATTTTAGTGCAAAGCGACTTTTAGTAATATATCTATCGAACTTTTCAATGACTCAATAGGGATACTTAGGTGTTGAGTATACTTTCTTTTATACTCAATCAAGTTGGAAAGGAGGTTCCATGATTCCCAAATACGAGGCGATAGCTGCAGATATTCGTCGAAGTATTGAGAATGGCGCTCTTAAACCAGGCGACAAGCTTCCCACCGTCGTTGAGTTCTGCGAGCTCTATAGCGTTTCCAAAATCACCGTCAAACGAGCTATCGAGCAAATCACCGAGGAAGGTCTTGTTACCAGCCGTCGTGGATCGGGTACCTACGTTAAGGACACGGCGGGACTTCCCGGCCAAGCGTTTTTCCAGGGCAAAAACGACCGTGCCCAGGGCTTTTCGTATGAGCACCGCGGGGAGAAGGTGACCTCGGTGGTCTATGATTTCTCGATTGTTAATCCACCAGCGGACATCGCAGCCCAGCTGGGAATTGCCGAGGATGACTTTGCCTATCACATCGTGCGCGTGCGTCAGGCCGATGAGAAGCCCATCGTTATCGAGTACACCTACATGCCCCTCGAGCTGATTCCGGGGCTGAAAAAGAAGGACCTGTACGGATCGGTCTACCGCTTTGTCCGCGAGCAATGTGGGCTGAAGATCTCGAGCTTCCACCGTACCATTCGCGCCGTGGCAGCAACCGAGGAAGAAGCCGAGCGCCTGGACACCAAACCTGGCTCTCCCCTGCTCGAGCTCAACCAGATTGGCTTTTTGGACAGCGGTGCGGCCTTTGAGTATTCGGTCTCGCGCAACGTTGGCGACCGCTTTGAGTTGCACAACGTAACGTTGGCATAGGTTTTTGTAGTCATGCGGGCGCTCGTTTTGAGCTGTTTGTGCAACGCCCGCGCAACACAATGGGGTATGAATATGTCCGATTTGATTAAACTGACGCCGATCTTCCACGAGAAGATCTGGGGCGGCCGTCAACTCGAAACCGTATTTGGTTACGACATTCCCGATGGACCCATCGGTGAGTGTTGGGCCATCTCGGCCCACCCCAACGGCGACTGCCAGATTGCGGAGGGCCCGTATGCCGGCCACACGCTGTCGTGGCTGTGGGCCGAGCACCGCGAGCTCTTTGGCAGGTGCGAGGGCAAGGAGTTCCCGCTGCTCATTAAGATTCTGGACGCCAAGGACGACCTTTCGATCCAGATTCATCCCAACGACGAGTACGCTGCCAAGCACGAGAACGGCAGCCTGGGCAAAACCGAGTGCTGGTATGTGCTGGACTGCGAGCCCGGCGCCACGATCATCGTCGGCCAGCGCGCGCATGACCGCGCCGAGGCCGCACAGATGATCGAGGGGGGCCGTTGGGACGACATGCTCAACGTGCTGCCGATCCACAAGGGCGACTTTTTCCAGATTGATTCCGGTACCGTGCACGCCATCAAGACCGGTACGCTCATTTTGGAGACGCAGCAGTCAAGCGACGTGACATATCGCCTGTACGACTACGACCGTCCCGGCACCGACGGCAAACTGCGTCCGCTGCACATTGAGCAGAGCCTCGACTGCATCGACTTTGATGCTCAGGCTCCGACCGACGGCACGGTGGCCGCACCCGAGGTGAACGGCGTAACCGAGCTCGAGTCTAACTCCTGCTACACCGTCGATCGCGTGCGCGTCGACGGCAGCAAGACCTTGGAGCAGCGCTGGCCCTTCATGTGCCTGTCAGTCATCGACGGCAAAGGCTCCGTCTGCGGCGACCCCGTCCACAAGGGAAGTCACCTGCTGGCACCCAGCACCGTCAGCTCCATCGACCTCGAAGGCCAGATGGAACTGATCGTCTCGCACCTGTAAGTTACCGGTCCCCGAGCGCTCGCCGGGATGGGGCGCGGGGTTTGGTCGCCTGCTCGGACAGTCCTGCTCGCACGGAACTCGCGATCGACCAAACCCCGCGCCCCATCCCGGCGAGCCTCTGGCTAGTAACGACAATCAAAAAGCAACAAGGGGCTCCCCCGTTCATCAACGGAGGAGCCCCTGCTATACATAACGGCTCAAGGTGCCTATAGGTAGACCTTTTCGAGAAACGATAGCGTGTCCTGAAGCCGCACTCTTTCCTTACGGTTGGTCTGCCGATTTACATACGAAGCAAAGTCCGTAAGAAAATCCTCCGCATCAACCCTCATTTGCCCCGTTAGCTCCAAACGCGCCGAAGGCGACAACAAGTCAGCAAGTCGAGCAACATCCGAACGGTGCTTCCGCCGATCAATGTTGTTGCAACGACGTCCCTCTTCATAACTTCTGTTGATATCAATGTGCGCACGCATCTTGAGGGGAATGATATGGAGTGCATCGAGCAACGTAATGCCCTCTACGTTCGTTGCGTTGTCGCGAATAAATTCGTAGTAGCCATCGTCGAGGATAATTGCCGAGAGACTTGATACGGCCCCGTCAAAGGAAAGAGGTGCCACTTCGCTCGTTTCGTCTTCGAGCACAAAATCAGGATGTCGGGCAAATAGCTCAATTTGACCGGGATAGTCTAGGGCCCGCTTTGATCCTTTGGGCAAGCAGAGCCGATAGTAAGTGCACTTTCCATCGCCGACCTTTCCAATCTCGTATCCAGCTGCTTTGATAAACGCCCACAACGCAGTGGCAAATTCAACGCCTTCCCCATCAACAATTACGACGACATCCAAATCTTCGGTAGCCCTGAATGAATCACCTTCGCTGTCAAATAGAACGCTGCAGGCCCCTCCACCAATAAGGACGTAACCACCTTTGCAGCTGCTCATGGCGTCGGCAAATCGCTCTATCCCCCTCACTTTTGGCATATCGTCCTCCTGAGCTGTTCGACCGCATCGAGCAGACGGTCATCTTTGTAATCCTCTTTTGCGAAGGCAACGTATAAGGAGAACGGGTCGACACATTGCAAACCTGTCGTGTCAAAACTAACATCGGACGGCTCGTCCACGGGATACGACCAGACCTCAATCTCGACAGCAGCCGGTTCGTACCACTGGGCCTCCAGCCATCTGTCACCCATGTGCTCTTTTAGGTCCTCTAGCTGATTCTTTTCGAGAGCAATGGTTGGAGCAGAGCCTTCATGAGCAAGGTCAGACATATAGCTAAGGGCAGACATACCGGAAAGCAGCGCGTCAACGGCACGTAGCTCTGTTCTCTCGATAACCTTCTTGAGCCGGATTCGCTCTAAAACTGGCGTGCGAAGATAGTCCTCAAACCCATCCAGCAGCGTCTCGGTCGACAACCCGGCATCGCACAATATACGCTTTTTGCCGTCCCGCATAATCAACCCAGGAGCAATAGCGGCGATTTCCGAAAGATAGCCGCTGACGCTTGCCGCGCTTTTGCCACACAGACGCGCTAGGTCGCCGGCGGAGCAGTCAACCCATCGTCCCGCGATGAGATTTAGGACGATTCGTTGAGATTGGGGCGAAAGCGGAGCAGCGGGAGAAGCACCCAGCACCTCACCGGAAATAACGGCTCCGATAAACGGCAAAAACGCATTTCGCTCATCTCGGATATATGCGATCCCCTCCGAAGAAAGCGCGTGCATAAAGCCTAAATCCATAGCGTCCCAGCAAATTGCCACCGGGCGAGCATCTATCTTGCGCACTGCATTGGCGAGATTTCGCGCCGAAATGACACTGGGCGGTTCTTTTGGTTCCGCAACAATAAAACGGCCTTGCTCAGACATGCCGAGCCGTGCTAAGCGAAGCGAATAGCGCTCGAGATACATGCGAGGAATCTGTATCTCAACTAGCTCCGGGTCGATGGCGAGCTCTAAAGAGAAGAGTCTTTTAGGGAGACAATTTGGCAGCATGTCCACTCACCATTTTCATTTCAGTTACATTTTAGTATCTATCTAAAATTATACTGAATCGTATAAAACGCTCAATCCCCAAAGTCATAAGAAACAATCCGAAACGTAATAAGGGGCTCTCCCGACCATGTACGGAAGAGCCCCTACTCGTATCTATCTATCAGCCCACCCGGCTCTCCAGATCAAAAAGCGAACGAGCAGAGCGAGGTTCGTCCAGCAACGTTACCCGAGGACCTGGGCGGGCGTATGGGGCAACATCGATCGCGAGTTCCGCACGCAAAGGAGGCCACTTAATGTGGCCTCCGTCTTGCGCAGGACTGCCCGAGCAGGCGATGTTTCCCCATACGCCCGCACAGGTCCGCCGGGATTACGACAGCTTAACAATCGGAGCGAAGCCTTTCATTAGCTTTTTGGTCTGGCCGGTCTTTTCGAATTGGACCTCGATCATGTCTCCAGCGACCGAGATCACGGTACCCGTGCCAAAGGTCTTATGACTCACGGTATCGCCCGCGGCAAAGTCCTGCGACGCGCTGGCGCGATCGACCTTGCGCTCCACTGTTGGGGACACCTTGGACGACGGCTTTTTGGCCCGCGGTGCGCCCGAGCCAAAGGTCGAGGCAACGCGACCGGCGTCGGGCGAGACCCCACGATGGCGCTCGGTCCCGTAGCTGCTGCCGCCAAAGAAATCGTCGAAGCTCGATCCGCCGCGCGAACCGGAACCTCCGGTCGAGCGCGTATGCGAACCAAACACCTTGCCGCCATACATATCCGAACCCATGCCCGAGCCAAAGGTGCCGCGACGGTCGCCGCGTTTCTCCCAGCCCGTGCCCTCAAAACCGGCAGAACCGATACCGCTAAACTCGATATCCTCAAACGGAATCTCGTTGAGAAAGCGCGAACGCGGGTTGGCGGAGGTCGAACCGTAGGTGCGACGCGTGGCCGCATAGGTCAAGAACAGGCGCTTGCGGGCACGCGTGATGGCGACGTAGGCCAGGCGACGCTCCTCCTCGAGCTTGCCCGGATCATCGCTGCCGCCAAAGTCGTGCACGTGCGGAAAGATACCCTCCTCCATGCCGGCCACGAACACCGCCGGAAACTCCAGGCCCTTGGCGGAGTGGATGGTCATCATGGTAATGGCATGCGTCTCGCCGGCCAGGGAATCCAAGTCGGAGCGCAGGGCCAGCCACTCCATGAGTGCCGGCAGCGCCTTACAGGTGAGCGGACCGTAGGTACGCTCGATCTCGCCGGCATGCACGGCAGCCGCCGGCAGCTCCGTCGGCGCGGCATACGCGTTGCCTGCGATGGCGGCGGCCAGGGCATCCTGCGGAGACAGCGCCGGAGCGGCCAAGCCATCGAGCGGATTGGAGCCCGCGGCGTCACGGGCGCCGACGAGCGCCTCAAACGAGGATGCCGGGACAGATGGCCCCGGTTCGGGCGCAGACACGCTCACCACGACGGGCTCGGGCTCGGCGCCGGCAGGCACGTCGGCAACACCGGCTGCGCGCAGCTCTTCTAGGCTCTCGAGCGTACCCTCGATATCCTCGTGCGTCTCCTCAAATTCCGCCGCAACGCCCAGAAATTCCTGGATGTTCTCGGCGCGGCTCTCAGATTCCATGGTGCCCTCGGCGCGAAACGCCTGCAGCAGGCCCGTCTTATCGACGATCATCTCGACAACGTCCTTGAGCTCGCCGTCCATGCGGCGGCCCTCGCGCACCAGTGAGACAAAGCTCGACAGGCCGTTGCGCACCTTGGCGCTAAACATGCCGGTTTCGGCGCACGCGATCTCGCAAGCCTGGAAGAACGAGCAACGGTTGTCGCGTGCCAGCTGCTCGATCTTTTGGATTGAGGTGGAGCCAATGCCGCGGCGCGGTGTGTTGATGATGCGTTTGACGCTCATCTCGTCGGCCGGGTTCACGATCATCTTGAGGTAGGCCATGACGTCGCGAATCTCGGCACGGTCGAAGAATCGAGTGCCGCCCACGATCTTGTAGGGCACGCCCGCGCGCAGAAACATATCTTCGAGAATACGAGACTGGGCGTTGGTGCGATAAAACACGGCGATGTCGTCGTAGCTCGTGCCTTTGGCATGCAGTTTCTCGATCTCACCGGCAATCCAGCGGCCCTCGTCGCGCTCGTCGCTCGCCTGGAAGGCCTGAATCTTCTCGCCATCGCCCTCGGCCGTAAACAGGCGCTTGTCCTTGCGCTGCGAGTTGTGGCGTACCACGGCGTTGGCGGCGTTTAGGATATGGCCCGTAGAGCGGTAGTTCTGCTCGAGCTTAACGGTCTTGCAGTTTTTAAAGTCCTGCTCAAAGTCCAAGATGTTGGTGATGTCGGCGCCACGCCAGCTGTAAATGGACTGGTCATCGTCGCCCACAACCATGAGGTTTTGGTACTTGGCGGCCAGAAGGTTGGCGATTTCGTACTGGACGTGGTTGGTGTCCTGATACTCGTCGACGCTAATGTAGCGGAAGCGCTCCTGGTACTTGTCGAGCACCTCGGGGCGGGTGCGCAGCAGTTCGAGTGTGCGCACGAGCAAATCGTCGAAGTCCATCGCGTTGGCGGCGCGCAGGCGGCGCTCCAGCTCCAGGTAGACCTGCGCGGCCTTTTTGTCGTTGGGGCTATCGGCGGATTTGAGCATGTCCTCGGGGCCGATCATGGCGTTTTTGGCCGAACTGATCTTGCTGCGAATCATGTTGATGGGGAACTGCTTTTGCTCGATGCCGAGCGCCTGCATAATGTCACGCACCATGCGCTTTGAGTCATCGTCATCGTAGATGGTGAACTGACCGGTGTAACCCAGCAGGTCGGCGTCCTCGCGCAGCATGCGCACGCACATGGCGTGGAAGGTGCACACCCACATGCCGCGGGTACCGCTGGGAATGAGCGCCGTCAGACGCTCGCGCATCTCGGCCGCGGCTTTGTTGGTAAACGTGATGGCAAGAACCTGCCAAGGCTTAACACCCAGGTCGCCGAGCATATGCGCGATGCGGAAGGTCAGGACGCGGGTCTTGCCCGAGCCTGCGCCGGCGAGGACCAGCAACGGGCCCTCGGTGGTCAGGACGGCCTCGCGCTGGGCGGGATTAAGGCTGTCGATGTCGACGAGCGGCTTGACGGGCTTGGGTGCCGGCGCGGGAGCGTCGTAGATGTCGAGCGGAACGAGCTCGGGCTCCGGCGCAGCGGGGGCGGTGTATGCATCGAGCGGCACGGGTTCCGGCGCGGGCGGCACGGGTACCGCGGCGTTCTTTTCCCAGGGCAAGGGCTGGGTCATGGGCGACTCCTCATCTGACGGACGGCGCGCCTGCGGGCGACGCCATAGTTTGAGCCGTACCAGTATACCGAGCCGCGGGGACACCGATGCAAATCACACCACGACTCCGTGCGCCGCGCTCTGGCCGCCGCGCAGCGTCAACCAAGTTACAGACCGAGCATAGGCTCCAGAACAAAGAAGTACGCGAGCACCACGATGCCCAGAATAATGCGGTAGACGCCAAAGCACTTAAAGTCGTGACGGCGAACGAAGCCCATGAGCCACTTGATGGCAATAAGCGAAACCACAAAGGCCACGACGCAGCCCACGCCCAGAATGGCAATCTCGTTGGTGCCAAACGTACCGCCCTTAACGAAGTACTTGACCAGCTTGAGCGCGCTCGCGCCAAACATAACGGGAATGGCCAGGAAAAACGTGAACTTGGACGCCACCGAGCGCGTGCAGCCCAGCAGCAGGCCGCCGATAATGGTAGAGCCGGAGCGTGATGTGCCCGGAATCAGCGAAAGCACCTGGAAGCAACCGATACCCAATGCGGTCTTCCAGCTCAGGTCCTCGAGCGTGGCGATGGATCCAAAGTCCAAATCCTCGTCATCGTCATTGTCTTCGGTAATATCCGCCGCAGGAGCCGCGAAGTGTGCACCGGCGGGACGCCCGCCCGCCACCACAGCACACGAACCAAACGAATCGGCAAGAGCGGCGTTCTCGCGCTTACTCGCACGCCAGTTCTCAATCACGATAAACAACACGCCGTACACGATGAGCGCCAGCGCCACGACGGGGGCGTTATAGAAATGCTCCTCCATCCAGTCGTTGAGCGGCAGACCGATCGCCGCGGCGGGAATACAGCCAAGCACAATCTTGCCCCACAGCACCCAGGTGTCGCGACGACCCTCCTTGCCCTTGCTGGGCGAGAACGGATTTAAGTCGTAGAAGAACAGAACGCAAACGGCCAAAATGGCGCCAAGCTGAATCACGACCAGGAACATATTCCAGAATGTCTCGCTCACATTCATCTTGACGAACTCGTCCACCAAGATCATGTGGCCCGTCGACGAAACGGGCAGCCATTCGGTGATGCCCTCGACCAGGCCCATGAAGGCAGATTTTAGAAGCTCGATGATATCCAAAGGGACCCCCTCGTTTTTCACCCGCCGATAGTTGTTCTGCGGACGGTTGCGGGCGATGTCCCATTATCAACCGTTCGGCCGCGGCCGCGCCCACCCTTACCAAAAATCTCGCCCGTTCACAGAATTGCGAGCGGTCAAACCGAAATCCTTGGGTATAACTGCAACAAGCTAAAGTGTCCGGCGGCCAACACGTCGTCCGATGCACGAGCCCCGCGCCCGTGCGATAGACCAAGGAGGAAACCATGAACGAGGGCTATACCAAGGTATTTGTTTCACTCGACGGTACTGAGCAGCAGGATTTTGTGCTCACACGCGCTATCAAGGTCGCCGCAAACAATGGCGCCAAGCTGATCATCGGTCACGTCATCGATTCCACGGCGCTCGAGAGCGCCGGTTCCTATCCGGTCGATCTGGTCAACGGCCTGGAGGAGGCCTTTAAGAACTCCATCGCCAAGCAGCTCGAAGAGGCCAAGGCTAATCCCAACATTCCCGAGGTCGAAGTCATGATTCGCGCCGGCCGTATTCGCGAGACGCTCAAGGACGAGATGCTCGACGTGGTCAAGCCCGATCTGGTGCTCTGCGGCGCTCGTGGCCTTTCCTCGATCAAGTATGCGCTCCTGGGTTCGATTTCGACATTCCTGCTGCGCAACACCGACTGCGACATTCTGGTCGTGAAGTAGGTTCCTTCCCGCCGGCGCAAGGCCTGCGGGGTTATCACGCCGACGTCCTCGCCGCTTCGCGGCTGCGGGATGTCGGCTTAGATAACCCCTCCCGGCCTTGCGCCTTCGTCACCGTACTTCAGCGAGTTAGCTGAATAGAGAGATGGCGTGCCGCCCTGGTCGGGCGGCACGTTTTGTTTGGGTGATTTTTTTAGAGCCTCATAGCCATGTTCACGCTCGGGAACATAGCCGTCCGCACCACAAGACGGCCCGACTACTCGAAGTATTGGAACTTGTTGGTCGAGAAAGCGAATGTTACGACAAAGCCTTCGCCGGAGTCGGATGCCGCGGCAACGTCGATGCCCATCTTGGAACACAGGCGCGCCACCAGGTAGAGGCCGATGCCCGTTGCGCGCTTGGTGGTGCGGCCGTTATCGCCGGTAAAGCCCTTCTCGAACACGCGCGGCAGGTCAGCCGCGCTCACGCCGCAGCCGTTGTCCGCGACGGTAAGCTCGATGCGCTCGCTTGCCAGGCCCTCGTCCAGCAACGCACCCGAAAACACAATCTTCGCGCCGTCCTCACGCGCATATTTAATGCTGTTCTGAATGAGCTGCCCCAGAATAAACTCGAGCCATTTCTCGTCGGTGAACACCTCAAAGTCGAGGTTCTCGCACACCGGAGCCACGTGCGCCGCAATGAGCTCGCGCGCGTTGGCTTTAATCGCGCCCGTCACCAAGCTCTTGAGACCCCAGCGGCGAATTAGGTAGTCGCGCTCTACGACTTCCGAGCGCGCATAGTACAGCGCCTGATCGATATAGCGCTCCACGCGAGCCAGCTCGCGACCCAGGTCATCCACGCGCGACAGGTCGTCTTCGCTGCCGTCCAGGTTATCTAAAATCAGATGAGCCGCCGCCAGGGGCAGCTTGGCCTCGTGGACCCAGCTCTCGATATAGTCGCGGTAGTCATCGGTCTGGCGCCGGCCTTCCGCCACCTCGTCGCAAGCGGCTTTGCCCACCCGGCGCAAGACCTCATATTCGAGCTCGCCCTCGGCATAGGTCGGGCATTGCACCATCTCCTGCACCCAAGCGGGGCTCCCCAGCTCCTCTGCCGCGCGCTCCAGCTGGCACAGAAAACGACGACGGCGCACGTACTCGATCACGATGCCCAGCATGCCAAAGATAAAGGACACACCGACCGCCACGACCACGATGGATGCCGGGGCGCCGGCGACCGTCAGTACAAAACAGCTCAGCAGCACGCCGCAGGTCCACACGGCAATGGGAAGCAGTGCATCTTTAAAGAACTTGGCAAACGACATAACCGGCTCCTAGACCGAATAGCCTTGGCCGCGATGCGTCGTCAAATACCCCTTGATGCCGATTTTTTCGAGCGTGGTGCGCAGGCGGTTGATATTGACGGTGAGCGTATTGTCGTCCACGAAGGCGTCGGAGTCCCACAGGTCCTGCATGATAGCCGAGCGCGAGACAATCTTGCCCGCGCGGCCCAAGAGCAGCGAGAGGATACGCAGCTCGTTTTTGGTGAGCTCGGTACTGTCGCCGGTTGCCGTATTGGTGACCATGGAGCGGGCGAGGTCGAGCTCCAGCCCCTTGTGGACGAGCGTGCTGCGATCGCCCGCCGCCGCGGTGCGGCGCAGCAACGCATTGATGTGCGCCACGAGCACACGGGCGCTGTAAGGCTTGGGAACAAAGTCGTCCGCGCCAAGCGTCATGGCCATGACCTCGTCGATCTCGGTCGTGCGCGACGTGAGGACGATGATAGGAACCTCGGATTCGCGGCGAACCTCGTGGCAGATATGTTGGCCGTCCTTGACGGGAAGCGTGAGGTCGAGCAACACCAGGTCGGGCGCGGCGGCAAGGATATCGCGCGAGACATGCTCAAACGATTCGCAGGCCTCGATTTCAAACCCGGCGCGGGCAAGGATGTCGACAAGCTCACGACGAATGCGCTCATCGTCCTCAACGACATAGATCAGCGCCATGGATTCCGCTCCCCTCTTGGTTGTCTTGCCCCATTATGACCGCGGAGCCGCAGGTGCGTGCCTCGCGAGGCACCAAGGTGACAGAACTGTTCGCGAACGAAAGCGTTTGGCTCGCCCCTCGCTCGCAACGGGAGCGAGAATCAAATGATTATTAAATCCCCGTCCCAGGAAAATCATTTAGCGGCAGGCACGGAGCTTTTCGTAGCCTTCGGCAAAGAAGGCAACCGTAGCGGCGTCGGACTCGACGGCGTCCGTCTCGGCGGCAGGAACCACGCCGTGCTCGTCACTCACCAGGAACAGCGCGCCCTTGAGCTGCGCGGGAATATCCACGCGCGTGACCGGGATGCCCTTGGTCTGGGCCAGCTGCTCGATAAGCGTCGCCGTGCCACACAGGCACTCGTCCGCCGGTGCCACAAAGGCCAGCTCGCCGTTGTTGACGGCGGCGAGCAGCTCGGGTGCCACGCCGGTTTCGTCGGCCTCGGAGCGGGCCTCGGCGGAGCGGGCACGCAGCGCCTTGGCCGAAGTATCGGCCAGCGGCTCGTACTCCCCCACCGTCATGGCGGCATTGCCGTTAACGTCGATCACCAGCATGAGCACGCCGTCGCGCGCGGTGTAATCGCCCTCGGCAAGCGACCACTCAACGTGCTGCTTGGCCCAGCTGAGCATGTTATGGGTGAGCGGCTCGCCCTGCACCAGGCGCTCGGACAGCGCACGAATGTGACGGTTGAGCATGGGCACCTTTTTGTTGGACATGCGCCAACGGCAGACAAGCGCGGGCTTGTCGAGCGTAAACTTCTCGACCGCCTCCTGATTGGCGCAAAAGTCCTCGTACGCACGCTGGTCCTCGGCATTGCCAAACAGCTCGGCATCATCCACAACGGCCATATCCAACCTTTCTCAAAAACATACACCGCACCGTTATACCCAAAAAAGCCGCCCGCACCAACCGGCACGGACGGCAATAGATAGCTTTAGTTCGGGGCGAGCCAATACCGCTGGTGGAGCATAAGCCAGCGAGCCGGACCCAAGTGCCTCAGGTCGCCGCGAAAGAGGAGCGACGCGTACTTCTGTGCGCGAGCGACGGTTTGAGCGGCGAGATGAGGTGCTTGGGGCCGGCGCAGCGTCGAGCAGTTACGCGGTTTGGTAAAACCGCGTAACGATCATTAGTGGCGGAAGTGGCGGGCGCCCGTGAAGACCATTGCGATGCCATGCTCGTTGCAGGCCTGGATGCTCTCGTCGTCGCGCTTGGAGCCGCCGGGCTGGATGATGCAGGTCACGCCGTGCTCAGCAAGCACGTCGACGTTGTCGCGGAACGGGAAGAACGCGTCGCTTGCGCAGGCAAAGCCGCCCTTCTCCACGCCCTCGCGCTCGCAGAAGTCCTCGGCGCGCTCGCAGGCAAGCAGTGCGGAGTCAACGCGGTTGGGCTGGCCCGGGCCCATGCCAATGCCGGCCTTACCCTTGGAGACCAGGATGGCGTTGGACTTGACGCCCTTGCAGACCTTCCAGGCAAACTCAAGCTCGGCCATCTCGGCATCGGTGGGCTTGCGGTCGGTGGGGAACGTAAAGGTCGCGGGATCCTCGATCACGTGGTCGACCTCCTGCACCAGCATGCCACCGTCGATGGAGCGCAGCTCCACCTTGGCGCCGTGATCCACGCCGCCGGTAGCCAGCACGCGCAGGTTGGGGCGCTTGGCCATGCGCTCGAGCGCCTCGGCGGTGTAGCTCGGGGCGATGATGACCTCGACGAACTGCTTGTTCTGATCGGCAAAGTGCTCAACCAGCTCAAAGGGAACCTCGCGGTTGCAGGCGATGATGCCGCCGAAAGCGCTCTTGGGATCGCAGGCAAAGGCGCGGTCGTAGGCAGCCGTGATGTCCTCGGCAACGGCGGAGCCGCAGGGGTTCTGATGCTTGAGGATCACGCAGGCAGGCTCGTCGAACTCGCGAACCAGGTTCCAAGCGGCATCGGCGTCCAAATAGTTGTTGTAGCTGAGCGGCTTGCCCTGAATCTGCTCGGAGCCCACGAGCGGGAACTGCGAGCTCGCGGAGTTCTCGCAGCCATCGGCAAAGCGGTAGACCGTAGCCTTCTGCTGAGGGTTCTCGCCATAGCGCAGGTCGTCGACCTTCTCCAGCGAGACCTCGAGTTTGGCAGAGGTGTCCGCCACGTCGCTTGCCTGGGCAGCAAGCCAACGGGAGATAGCCGTGTCGTAGGCGGCGGTGGTCTGGTAGACCTTCACCTGCAGGCGACGACGGGTGGAAAGCGTGGTGCAGCCACCGGTCTCGCGCATCTCGGCCAGGACGGCATCATAGTCGGCCGGGTCGGAGATGACGGTAACGCTGGCGGCGTTCTTGGCGGCAGAGCGAAGCATGGAGGGGCCACCGATATCGATGTGCTCGATGGCATCCGCGAAGGTGACCTCGGGGTTGGCGACGGTCTTCTCGAACTCGTACAGGTTGACGACGACCAGGTTGATCAGCTTAATGCCGTGCTGAGCTGCCTCCTGCATGTGCTGCTCGGAATCGCGGCGAGCCAGCAGCGCGCCGTGAACCTTGGGGTGCAGCGTCTTGACGCGGCCGTCCATCATCTCGGGATAGCCCGTGAACTCCTCGATGGGGGTTACGGGAACGCCCGCGTCCTCGATGGCACGAGCCGTGCCGCCCGTAGAGATGATCTCGACGCCAAAGTCGTCAACCAGCGTCCGTGCGAAATCGACGACGCCCGTCTTATCGGTAACCGAGATCAACGCGCGTGCGATCTTCACATCAGATCCCATGCAGTCCTCCTGTCTGGTACGCCGCCGTGCTCTGTGAGTCGGTGATACGTCGATCTGCAGCGCTCGCGCAGCGGCATTGAAAATACTGATTCAATGTAGCGCATCGAGCGCATCGATGCACCCCGTAACGGGCGCATGTGCAGAAAAAGCTTGCGAGCGGGGGTTGCAGGAGCGCCACTGGGCACGGTGAGTTGATGG
The DNA here is from genome assembly GCF_052118305.1 of Collinsella sp. LCP21S3_D3. Lineage (NCBI taxonomy): Bacteria > Bacillati > Actinomycetota > Coriobacteriia > Coriobacteriales > Coriobacteriaceae > Collinsella > Collinsella sp. LCP21S3_D3. The sequence continues at coordinate 17,647 of NZ_JBQKHK010000012.1, read as the reverse complement.
AACACAGGGGCACCATAATTAGATGCCAATGGCATGGTAGAACTGTGCTCGATATGCATCCGCAATAGAAAGAGGCACTATGGTCTCGCGGGTTCTCTACCGACCGTTTGATACCGAAGACTTCGACGCCATCGCGCTGATCTTGCAGCAGCTTTGGCATAACAATTCGGATAACGAAGAGTACAACCGCCTTGAGGCCGCGTGCGATCTTGCCTATTGCCTTTCTTCCTCGACGTTTTCGCAGGTCGCCGTAATCGACGGCCAGGCGCGCGGCATTGCACTCGCACGTGCGGGGCAAAGCAGCGGCGCCACCGTTAAGGAGCATTGGATGGATACCGAACGCGCATTGCTGTCGCAGATGCGTGAGCTGGAGCCCGATGCCTGTGCCGAGTATCTCTCGTTTGTGCGCGCCACCATTCGGACCAACAACCGCCTGCTCGAGAGCAGCCCGCTGCCGCATGACAACGAGGTCACGTTGCTTGCCGTGGATCGCGATGTCCACGGCCTGGGCGTTGGCTCGGTTCTGCTCGATGCCGCGGTCTCGCACCTGTCCTCGCGCGGAGCGTCGAGAGCGCACCTGTATACCGACTCCAACTGCTCGTGGAAGTTCTACGAGCTGCATGGCTTTAAGCGCACGGCCACGCACCGCGCCAACCGCGAAGAGCGCCGCCACGACATGCCGCGCGAAAGCTTCCTCTACGAACTCGACCTAACAGCCTAAAACCGGCAGTTAGGGACATCCCCTTTGTGCCGGCACCCCGGGACACTCCTTGGCAGCAACCACGCCCAGTCGTTGGGGACGTTCTTAAATGACTAGTCGCCGGGGACAGTCTTGAACAAAAGAGTCGCCGAAACCCTCGCTGGCATCACCCTATAGAGGAGTCTGCAAATAGCGGTGGGCAAAAGTAAAAGATCGGCGCATTTTGGCGCATAAAAAGGGGATGGGCTTTCCCCGACGGCTGCCGAGAAAAGCCCATCCCATAATTTAGGACCGCTAGAACGTTCCGCCGCCGCCTCCGCCGACGCCGCCGCCTCCGCCGCCCGAGAAGCCACCACCGCCGCCGCCGCTCGAGCTATCGGAACTCGAAGCCAGCTCACGGATGCTCTCGTGATACACGCCATCGAACGAATCGAGCGGAGACTGGTTTCCGTAGTGATGGTAGTACCACCAGTAGCAGGGGTAATTATCGTAGAAGCCGTCGGCCTCGCGCACCTCGGGCGGCACGGCCTCGGCAAGCTGACGCAGAACTTCCTTGGAAACGCCCAGCGCCGCACCCATCACCAGAAGTTTATTCCACAGCACCAGATCGCCGGGGACGGCTTCCTTTAGACGCGTGAAGTCCTCGAGCCAATGCTTGAGCGCCTTGCAGCGAGCCGCCACCTCGGCGCCCTCCGGCGTAAGGCGGCGGAACGTAAGGCCCACGCCAATACCCACCAGCACAATCGGCACCGAGATAACCGCGGCGACAATGTTCACCTGTGCGCCGTCGGTAAAGAAAATGGATCCCACGGGAACAAAGGCGATCAGAGTACCAAGAACCAGGCAAAACACCATTGCGACAATGCCGTCCGAGGCAACGTACTCGCTATCGGCCAGTTTGCCCTTAACGGTGCTCTGATAGTCCTTGAGCTTGTCGCCCACGGGCGTAGCGTGCTGCTTAACATAGTGTTGCAGCTCGTCAAACGTGCGCGAGCGATCGCCGTTCTCGTCGGGCTTAGCACCGGCAAAGAAGACCTTGAGCACCATGCGGTCAATGCCCTTGGCCGACTTCCAGCCCGCATCGCTCACCGTCACACGATACGTCTGCTCCTCTTTTTCGCGACGGAGCAGGCCCTTCTTGCCCTTGGTCGCGATTGCCTCCTCTAACTTGATCACGCGATCGTCGGTGAGCTTCATGAGCGTGGCGATATATGCCTGATCGGGCACCTCGTTCCAGCTCATGAGGGCCGAAAGCACGGCGGGATGGTCGGCCGAGGGCACGTCGCGGAAGTATTCGTCCTGGAACAGCGGTTTGGGCTTGCGCTTGCGCAACTTGAGCACGACGATCGTGCCGGTAAAGGCCACCGCCGCGACAACGCTAACCACGGCAAGTGCATTGGCGATCATGCGGGCGTGAGCGCGGCGGGCGTTAGCCTCCTCGGCCCACGCCTTCTCCTCGCTCAGAATTGTCGACATGCGTTCCTTGCCCGAGGCGGCGAGCTGCGGCACCCAATCGCTGGGGAAGGCGATGCGCGCCTCGGCGAATTCACCCTGATGCACGCAGGGTATGGTATAGGTGACCATGGGCTCGTCCGCGTCGAGCGACACGTCGCCCGTGAGCGGACCGTGGCCCCATGCACGGAAGTTATCGCCCTTGACGGCCGCCGTTCCGGCAGCGGCATTTGCGAAGTAAACTTCCATCTCGACGTCATCGGAGTCCGCAGACCAGCCGTCGCCCACAAACTTCCAGTAGAGCTCGGCGGTATCGGACCAGTTCATAACCGCACCGGTCATGGTGTAGCTCACGTAATAGATCGCGCTGTCGCCGCTCTCGTGGGGGCTGAACACCTTGATCTTTACGCCGCCGTCTGACTGCTCAACCGTATAGACGCCGTTGTCGCCTTTGTTTGCATAGTCAACCCTGCTAAACGCGGCATCATCTTCCTCGACGCTCAGCACGTCGACACCCGCCGTACCACCCTGCTGGTTGGTGCCCGTATTGATATCCCAATACACGCCGTTGATGTCGTCGTCGAAATCAAACTGGCGTCCCTCGACAACGGTCAGCGACCCATCGGCTTCAACCGTGGCACCGATATAGGTTTGGGTCATGGAATACCCGTCGGCACGTGCAACGGCGGGCAACAGCAGCAGCACGCACGCGACGAGTGCGCAAATGGAAGCAAATCGCGCAAACGGGCAGCGCTGCCGACAAGCATTGGCAACGGGGGCGTTCATAGGCACATCCTTTGTCTGTAAAACCAACAGCGCCATTGTCCCACGTTTGCGGGTACACATGACGAACATCTAGGCGACCGGAGCGCCAAACGGGATGAAAGTCATGCCTGCCGCCAGCAGCTAATCATTGGGTAGTCATTGGGGACGTTCTTAAATGACTAGTCATGAGGGACACCCTTGGCATGGCCCGCGCCAGCAATAGATACCACTTCACAGCTCCGTCACAGGTGTAGCAGCTTTGTGTGGGCGCGGCACGCGCTGATTGAGCCGTCAGCCGAGGGGCATAAAGCAGTTGAGCGAAACTGGTTTGCCCCTTTGCCGTTCGCTCGAGGATCATGTCCCCCTTTTCCGCGGAAACCCCGGCAGTTGCGAAGAGCTGCCGGGGTTTCTGTTGTCTAAGGTACTGAGCTGATCGACAGGAATCAAAGCACCGAGCCTGCGGCCCACCATACGCAATGCGGGGCCTCGACAACTTGCGGACCACAGTGACGCCTCCCCATCGCGCCCCGCGCTATACTCGTCCGCATGGATATCAACGCACGCAACATAGCAACGCCCGCCGCGAACGCGCCAACAACGCCGCCCGCCTCCGTTCCCGTACCTGTCGTAGGCCGTTTTGCCCCGTCGCCCTCGGGCCGCATGCACCTGGGCAACGTGTTCAGCTGCCTGTGCTCGTGGCTTTCGGCCCGCAGCCAGGGCGGCAGCATCGTGTTGCGCATCGAGGACCTGGACGATCGCTGCAAGCGCCCGGAACTTGCCGCTCAATTGATTGACGATCTGGCCTGGCTAGGGCTTGAGTGGGACGAAGGCCCCTACTACCAGCACGATCGTCTGGACCTGTACGAAAGCGCCTTGCGCCGGCTGAATGACGTCGACCTCACCTATCCCTGCTTTTGTACGCGTGCCGAACTCCACGCCGCGAGCGCGCCGCATGCCAGCGACGGCACGCCCATCTACCGCGGCGCCTGTCGAAACCTTTCTGTCGAAGAGATCGCCCGCCGCAGCGTTCTGCGCGCCCCGGCCACGCGTCTGCGCGTGCCTACCGTCGATGACCTCGCCGGCGACGTGATCGAATTCGTGGACCGTACGTACGGCGCCCAATGCGAGGCACTCGCCACCGAGTGCGGCGACTTTTTGGTGCGCCGCAGCGACGGCGTTTTTGCCTACCAGCTAGCCGTGGTGGTCGACGACGCTGCCATGGGCGTCACCGAGGTCGTGCGCGGATGCGACCTGCTGGGCTCCACGCCCCGCCAAATCTACCTGCAACATCTGCTGGGACTTCCCACGCCGCATTACGCGCACATTCCGCTGCTCATGTCGCCGGACGGCCGCCGCCTTTCCAAGCGCGACCGCGATCTGGACCTGGGCGAGCTACGCGCACGCTTTGGCACGCCCGAGGCACTGCTGGGATGGCTCGCCGGGCAAACGGGCATCGCGCCGGACACCACGTCGCGCTCTGCCGAGCAGTTGGTCGAGCACTTTAGCTGGAATGTCATCCGCGCGCACCGCGAGAACATCACCGTAACGGCCGAGTAGCCAAATACCTCGCCCCTACGCAACGTCCCAGGGCTGGAGTTCGTCGCCCAAGCGAACGATGCAGTCGTAGAGCACGGTATGGCGCTCGGCAGGGTTGGCATCCCGATGAAAATGCCCGTAGTACCAACGCTTGTAATCCAAGCGGTCTTCCAGCTCATCGAAAAATGCTGTAAGTCGGTCGACATCGGGGCAATTCCAGCCAGGCCCCGGATAGAGCGTGGGCGAAAGCATGCGCGTAGAGCAGGTGTGGGTGACCACGTAGTCAACCTTCCAGCCCACGCTGTCGAGCTTTGTCCGCGCCTCCTCAAAGTTGCGCTCGTCCGGCAGCTCCTGTGGCCACCAGCTGGAATAGGGAATGCGGTATTCCTTATCCACGCTCGTGGCGCCGCCCATGGTAAAGATCGTTGAGCCGTCGAGCTCAAAAACCTCGCCGCGCGTCAGGCGCCGTATGGGAGAGGTATCCGACAGGCGTTGCGTTAGCCCACCGTGCCACAGCTCCATGGGACGCTCCGCCCAGTGATCGAAACGCTCGTGGTTGCCGTCGACGAACAGCACGGTATAGGGACGCGACTCCAGCCAAGCGATGTCGGCGCACTCCTCGGCGGAGAAATCCCACGGAAAGCCAAAGTCGCCCGCGACAATCAGATGGTCGTCGCTCGTCAGACTATCCCCAAGATCCCAGTCGCGCAGCTTTTGCATGTCGAGGCCGCCGTGAATATCGCCCGTCACATAGACCGTCATCGGATCACCGCTTCCCCGTAAGTAGCTAGCCCACATTCTGCACGATCACTAAGCCAACCGTTCCAGCCCTTCCATCCCTTAGGACTTACCCCTCGTTCCTCCATCCAAACGGATCAAGCACCCAAAAAATCAGATCGAGCACGCCGCCGGTCATCATAGCGCCGGCAAGGGCCATGCAAACGCGCAGAGAACCGGCACTTCGGAGCACGTCGAATGGTCCCAGAACAGCCAACAGCGCGACCGCTGCGCCGACCACGCACAGCGCGAGGCACGGCCCCGCGTCCTTAACGCACTTCTTTGCGAGATGCTTGGTGTTATCACTCATCAATATCGGACTCCTTAGAGGGCCGTTGTTTGGGCACATGCCGCCGCGGCAGAGCAGGGCGGCAGGGTAAGTGTCACATGCCGTGCGGACATCAATGGAGAAACCGCCTGCTCGACCAGCCCTTAACGCCGTTTTGCACCGGCACTCCATCCCCCGCTATCGAGGTCTAATACTTTTCCGCGAAGTGAACGTCTGTTTTAGGACCCCTGAAGCATCCACATTTTTCGTCGGCAAAATCGCAGGATTCCAGCACCGAAACCCCAGGAAACGGCACCTCTAAAGTGTCGATGTTTCGGGGGTCCGTTTTAGCTCGTTCACTTCTCGGAAAAGTATTAGACCTCGCTACTAGCTACCCAGAAGGGCACCTCTTCCTTCCCCACACCACCCAAAAACTCATCCAACATTAATCTTGGCTCAAGAATCGCTTAATCTATAACCTGCACTATAAAGTTCGACCAAGGGCGGGGCGGCGCCGCGCAACGCAGATCGCGAACGCAACGCTCGCGCCCGGGCAGATCGCCCGACGTCGCGCCCATCGAACGAAAGGACAGGTCATGGACGACCTCGAAAAAGTTGAAACCATCCGCACCAAGTGCAACGTGAGCTACACCGATGCCAAGGCCGCGCTCGACGCCGCCGACGGCAACGTTTTGGACGCCATCATTTGGCTCGAGTCGCAAGGCAAGACCCAGACCACATCGGCGCACGCCGCCACCGAATCCGAGCCGGCCGATGAACCCTCGGCCGAGATGGTCGCCGCGCAGGCAGCCTACGAGAAGTCGAGCGAAAAGACTGACTTTTCCAAGAAGATGGACAGCGTGTGGGAGTACCTCAAAAAGCTCTTCCGCCTGAGCCTGGACACCAAGTTTATCGCCACGCGCCGCGACGCCATCATCCTCAACATCCCCATCCTGATCCCCATCGTCGCCCTGTTTGCCTGGGGCGCCACGATATGGCTCATGCTGATTGGCCTATTCTTTGGCATGCGCTACCGCATCGATAGCGACGGCGACGTGCCCGGCAGCATCAACAACCTTATGAATCACGCCGCCGACGCCGCGGACGACATCAAGCAAAACCTGAACGACGACAAGTAATCGCAGACGGGGGCACGCATGGCACGGATCCTGATCGTAGAGGACGAGGAGAAAATCGCCCGCTTTGTGACGCTCGAGCTGGAGCACGAGGGCTACCAGGTGGAGCACGCCGCCGACGGCCGCACCGCCGTGGACCTGGCGCTGGAGCGCGACTACGATCTGATTCTGCTCGATGTGCTGTTGCCGCAGCTCAACGGCATGGAGGTCTTGCGGCGTGTCCGCAAGCACAAGGATGTGCCGGTGATTATGGTCACCGCACGCGATGCCGTGATGGACAAGGTGGCCGGGCTCGATGCCGGTGCCGACGATTACCTGACCAAGCCGTTTGCGATTGAGGAGCTGTTCGCACGGATTCGCGTTGCGCTGAAGCGCGCGGAGGCCGTGCGGGCGGCTTCGGGCGTTGGCGGCGCCGGCGCTGGGGCGGGCATAGCGGGCGGCGCGGGCGGCGACGCCGCTGCGGTGCCCCCGGTCAGTGAGTCGACCAAGGCTTCCGTCGCGCCCTCCCCCGCCGCGCTCACCGTGGGCTCGGTCGTGCTCGACCCCGACCGCCGCGAAGTCACGATCGGCGGCTCGCCCATCGCGCTCACGGCCCGCGAGTTCGACGTTCTCGCCCTGCTTATGACACATGCCGAAACCGTGCTCACACGCGAGCGCATCGCGCACGAGGCGCTGGGCTACGAATACGTGGGCGACACCAACAACGTCGACGTGCACATCGCGCACCTGCGTGCCAAGATCGAGGACGCCGGCGGCGCCCGCATCATCCAGACCGTGCGCGGGGTGGGCTATGTCTGCCGTGCGTAACGCCGAGGCCAAGCGTGTCACCTCCATCGCCCGCGCCATCAACTGGAGCTATATATGGCGCCGCCTGATGAGCTACGTCTGGCTCGATCTGCTGCTGATGGTGATTGCGGCGGCGATCCTCGTCTATGGATACAACCAGACGCTGCCCGACGGTGCGTTTACCGCAGGATGGATCCCCGGCGCCACTGTTCAAGGCATGTCACTGACGCCCGCGCGCGGCTGGGACCTGACAACGCTCACCTATACTGTCGAGCTTGCGCGTACCACCAAGACTTTCCCTCTCGCGCAGGACCTCGTCGCGCTATGGCCTCTCTACTTTGTCGTTGTGGGTTGGCAGGTCATCAGCGTGCTCAACATGCTCGGCGGCGCGAGGCACGTGCGTCGCACCATGGCGCCGCTCAACGACTTGGCCCTGCGCGTGGACGAACTCGGCCGCATGCAGCTCTCCGGCGGCAAAATGGAAACGCTGGAACAGGCCATCGAGCGTGCAAGCGTCGACTCGCCGAGCGTCACCACCGGCGACGCCGACCTGGCAAGCATCGAGGTCGCGCTCAACCGGCTGCTGCGCCAGATGCAAGAGGCCAAGCTGCAACAGATGCGCTTTGTCAACGATGCAAGCCACGAGCTGCGCACGCCCATCGCGGTGATTCAGGGCTACGTAAACATGCTCGACCGCTGGGGCAAAGACGACCCGGACGTGCTGGCGGAATCCATCGCGTCCCTCAAGGCCGAAAGCGAGCATATGCAGGAGCTCGTGGAGCAGCTGCTGTTTTTGGCACGCGGCGATGCCGGGCGCACGGTCCTGCGGCGTGCGCATACCAACCTGGCCGCACTGGTCGGCGAGGTGTGCGAGGAATCGCAGATGATCGACGCCGCGCACACGTATCGGCTGGCTTTTGACGCTGCATTTGCCAACGATCCGCGCTGCGACGCACCTGTCGACGTGGCGCTTGTGAAGCAGGCTCTGCGCGTGATCGTGCAGAACGCCGCCAAGTATTCGAACGCGGGAACGACCGTCACGTTTGCCATAACTCCCGATACGGGCACGGGCGCGATCGACATAAGTGTTGAGGACGAGGGTATCGGCATGAACCAGGAGTCCGCAGCTCACGCGTTTGAACGGTTCTACCGCGCCGACAACGCACGCGATGCCGGCGCGCAGGGCTCGGGCCTGGGGCTTGCCATTGCTAAGTGGATTGTCGATAGCCATGGCGGCGCCATTGGCGTGACCTCGGTCGAGGGCGTCGGTAGCCGCTTTACGATTCGCCTGCCACGGTAGGAAGCCCCCTCGTGAATCGAGGTCTAATACTTTTCCAGAGAAGTGAACGAGCGTATTTGGACCCCTGAAGCATCCACATTTTTCGACGGGAAAGTCGCAGGATTCCAGCATCAAAACCGCAGGAAACGGTACCCTCAAAGTGTCGATGCTTCGGGGGTCCAATTCTGCTCGTTCACTTCTCGGGAAAAGTATTAGACCCCGATTTCATGTCCCCTCAAAAGGTCGACCCCTCGGCATAAAAAAGGGATAGGGCCATGCGGCCCTATCCCTTTTTTCGTTATAGCAGCTTGCGCGCTACTCGCGACACAGGTGCACGGCGAAGCCGGCGAACTCGCGCTTAAAGTACACAAGCTTGGTGCCGCCGTCGGGCAGCAGCACGCGCGACTCCTCGTTGACCTCGAGCCCGTGCTCGGCAAACCACTTCTCGGCAGCATCGATGTCGTTGACGGCAAAGCCTATGTGGCCCTTGGCGCCACGACCGTTCTGCTTCATGATCTCGACCAGCGAGTCGTTAAAGTACGAAATCGGGGTTTCGCTGACGGGCAGGCCCATCATCGTCGAGAACAGCTCCGCGATCTCCAGGGCGTCTGCCGGGTCGGTGGCGTTAATGCCCACATGGGCAACGCGCATGCCAAAGAGCTCGACCGGGTTGGCGTTCTGCTCGTTCATACAGGCAGCGTCTACTGAGCCATGACGTCGAGAACGGCCTTCTCGGCAGCGACGCGGTTCATGCCGGTCATAAAGGGCACGCCGCTCACGTACGGGCAGGTGAGGCCCTCGGGGGCAACGGTGGTGGCGATCAGCAGGTCGGCGCCCTCGTCGCAAGCGTCCTTGGCCTCGGAAATGGCGCACTGCACGATCTCATACTTGCCGGCGTAACCGTTGGCGTCGAGCATGGTGGCGACCTTCTGGGCAACGAGCGTGGAAGTAGCAGCGCCAGCACCGCAAGCCAAAACGATCTTCTTCATAGGTAATGTCTCCCTTCATGGTTTACTTTAGGTAAGTGTACCGCAGCGAGCGATGGCGCTCGGCCTCGATGCACTTTTGTGCCAGTTTGCTTGCACGCTGCGTATAATACATCTAGTACGTTTTGTCATACCGCTTGTTTTACGAGCGACCGAGGAGCTCAATATGCCCGATTCCCGCACACTCTGGACCGTCGTCGTTGTCATCTGTATCGCCGTGTCGCTGCTCTTTAGCATCAAAAAACGCACCACGTTTAACCGCCTGCAGCGGCTCATGGCCGCCAAACAGTGGGACGAGTTCGATCGTTTGCTCGACGGCAAACTCACCAGCATGCTGTACCCGCGCTACAACCGCGACTACCTGCGCCTGAACTCCTATCTGCTGCGCGAGGACCACGAGCGCGCCGACGAGATGTTTGACCTGCTGCTGGGGCTCAACCTGCCCAAGATGCAGCGCGTCGATCTAGTGATCAAGGCCTTTAACTACTACGTTGGCCAGGAGGACCGCAAAAAGTCCAAGGAGCTGCTGCACGAGATCAAGGGCTTTGAGGGTGGCCAAGCCGAGGCAGTCGCGCACGAATGCCAGCTGATGTACGACACGATGATCCTCAAGCGCCACAACGACATTCCCGAGCTGGAGCGCATGCTCGAGGATGTCGGCAACGACCCGGTCAAGCGCTGCCGACTGGAGTACCTGCTGGCCCTGCAGTACCAAAACAAGGGCGACGAGGCAAAGTTCCAAGAGTTCCTCGAGAAGTCGGGCCAACACTCGATGGCCGTCAACGCGTAACGAACGGCTTGTGCTAGACTTCTAGTCTTACGGGGGCGTGGCGGAATTGGCATACGCAGGAGACTTAAAATCTCTCGCCGCAAGGATTGTGGGTTCGAGTCCCACCGCCCCTACCACGTATTGTTTACGAGCCCGTGTCCCTTTGGAATGCGGGCTCGTTTCTTTTGGACACCGTCAAGCCTCTAAGTTGCGGTGGAATAGTTCCTGTTTTGGCAGTTTATCAGCCCATTTAGGAACTATTTCACCGCAACTTATGAGGGGATAGTTAAAGGACGCTGAGGCTGGGGGTCCAGGCGATGGTGGGGGTCGCGCCGTCGAGAACCTCGTTGATGGTGGCGGCCATTCCGGCGAGCAGACTGTTCTCGCTTACAGTGAGCGCGTCGTAGCCGCCGGCTCGCATGAGCTCGCGAATCACCACAGCACCAGCCAGGATCACGCCCGCACGCTTGGGTTGCACGCCTGGCAACGCGGCGATGCCCGCGACATCCAGCGAGGACATGCGCTCGATAGCGGCCGAAACCTGCTCCAGCGAAAGCTCGCGCAGGTGCACAAAACTCGAATCATACGGCTCCAGCTCGTGAACGAGCGCAACGAGCGTGGTGACGGTGCCACCCACCGCGACCAGGCGCTCGGCTCGCTCAAAGTCGACCGGCAAGCTCTTAAAGTAGCCTGCAAACTGCTCGTTTGCCCACGCGCCAGCGGCGGCAAGCTCGCTGCCCGTTGGCGGCAGCGCCGAGAAAAACCGCTCCGTCACGCGGCGACAGCCGATGTCCAGCGAGCGCGTTCCCTCCAGCGCAAAGACCCCACGCTCCGGCGCATAGACGCCCGTCGCGAGCTCCGTGGATCCGCCACCCGAATCGGTAACAATGATGCGCTCGCCGGTAAAGTCGTGCGCCACGCCAAAAAACGTCAGGCGCGCCTCGACCTCGCCCGGAATCACCTGCGGCTCGAGCCCCAGCTCGCGCAGGCCGTCCAGCAGCAGCGCGGCATTGGACGCATCGCGCGCGGCGCTCGTGCACGTGGTGCAGATGCACGCGGCCCCAAAGGCACGGGCCTCGTCCACAAACATTCGGCACGCAGCGAGCACGCGCCCAACGGCCGCCTCGCAAAAGTGCCCCGTTGCGTCCACGCCCTCGCCCAAGTCGGTAATCTCGGTATGCTTGGACGATTCCACGATCGCCCCGTCCTCGACCTGGGCCAGCACCAGTCGCGACGACACCGTTCCCAGGTCAATCGCCGCCACCTTATATCGTTTGCAATTCGTCATTGCGGCCCCCCTCCGGGCGCTACTCGCCATTGGACACGACTGTCTGGCCCTCGACGCCGTTAAAACCAAACAGCATGTCGAGCGTCTGGATGTACCACGGCGCGTCCTTGCCGACCTCTTCGATTTCCTTGGCAACTTCGCTGGCCTTCTTGGCGTTCGACGACTTCTGGCTCGACGAGGCATCGGAATCGTCGTCCAGGCCCTGCACTTCAATCCTCTTCTCGCCGGGCATAACCAGACCCAGGTCCTCGGTCGCCGCGTCCTTAATGCCCTCCTCCGAGAGCAGCTTGTCGACGCTTTTTTGCAGGTCGTCATTATATTGCTCGCGAATCTCGACCTGCTTGGCCAAGATGTCGCTCGAGCGTTTTGCCACATACAAGTCGCGCACGGGGAAGTACAGGCTCACGAGCGCCAGGGCGACGACAATGCCAACAAACAGCCCTCGCTGGGGACCGTGGGTAAAATCATAGATTGCCTTGACCACCGCGTTATCGTTGGCGTAGTGCATAAAGTCCGAACCCGAAAGACGGCTTGAGGGACGGCGCGGCTTGTCGGACGCCTGGGTCGAAGGGCGCGACGTATGCTTGGAACGCGATGGGCGCACCGGACTGTCCGAGGAACTATTTGGCTGAGCATTGGGATGCGAAGTCGCCGGCGAGCTATACCTGGAGCGATCAGCGCCAGCATAACCAGACCCGCCAAGCTGCACCGAATGCGCACGGCGAGGTGACGGTTCGCGCGAACCGGCGGAATAGTGCCTGTTGTCGTAAATCTGATCCATGTGCGCCTTGTGCGGTTGAGGTTTGTTTGCGCTAAGTCCTTTAGTTATAGCACGCGGGCGGACCAGCCGGACGAGCCGTAGGACAAATCCATTACTCGAGCGCGCGTGGTCGCCAACGGACAAGTCGGCGGGGCGCCGCCCTTACGCCCCGCCGACCAACACCGTGTCCTACTCCCCTGCCTTTGCGGCATCCCACAGGTCGTTGAGCCCGTGGGTCGAAAGCTCGGTAAGATCAACATGGGCATCGGCCGCCATCTGCTCCATCGCGGCCCAACGGCGGCGGAACTTTGCCGTGCTGGCGCGCAGGGCGCTCTCGGCGTCGATGCCCTCCTTGCGCGCAACGTTGACCAGGGCAAAGAGCAGGTCGCCAAACTCCATCTCGCGCTCGGGTGTTCCGGGCTCCTCGGCCTCAAACTCGGCACGTTCCTCGGCGACCTCGTCCCACACATCCTGGACCGTATCCCACTCAAAGCCCACGGCAGCCGCCTTGCGCGACACCTTCTGAGCCTGCATCAGCGCCGGCAGATGCGTGGGCACGCCGTCGAGCAGGCCCTCGGGCGCAGCATCGCCCGCCGCCACGGCCTGGTCCTTGGCGGCCTTCTCGGCAAGTTTGACCTCGTCCCAAATCTTGAGCACCTCGTCGGAGCTGCCGGCGTCCACATCGCCAAACACGTGCGGATGGCGGCGAATGAGCTTGGCGTCGATATCGCGCGCCACGTCGGCCAGCGTAAACTCGCCGGCGTCCGCCGCAATCTGTGCATGCAGCACGACTTGCATGAGCACATCGCCCAGCTCCTCGCGAAGATGGGCCGCGTCATCCGCCTCGATGCAGTCGAGCGCCTCGTAGGCCTCCTCGATCATGTTCTTGCCAATGCTCTGGTGCGTCTGCTCGCGGTCCCACGGGCAGCCGTCGGGCTGACGCAGGCGCCAGATAGTCTGTACCAGATGTTGTAACTCGGCCGATGCATCGACCAGCGTGGACAGGTCGCGCGAACCTTCGGCATTTTGCTGAGCCATGTGCTCGGCCATGGTTAGTCCTCCTCCATGATCACATGGCGGAACGCGCCGCCCTCGTAGATACCATAGCTGTGCGTGCCGTCCTTGGGGATGCTCACGCTGCCGGGATTGAAGAGCCACAGACCCGGGTGCGCGGTGCTTTCCTCGTTGACCTTGACGTGCGTGTGGCCGTAGACGAGCGCGGAGCCCTCGGGCAGCGCGGGCACGTGGTCGACGCTGTTGTGCATGCCGGCGCCAAAGACGTGGCCGTGCGTCAGGAACAGTTCGCGGCCGGTCTCGTCGAACAGCGTGGCGTAGTCCGCCATGACGGGAAAGTCGAGAACCATCTGGTCGACCTCGGCGTCGCAGTTGCCGCGCACCGCGATAATGCGGTCGGCCAGGGCGTTGAGCAACGGAATCACGCGCTTGGGAGCATAGTCGCGCGGCAGGTCGTTGCGCGGACCGTGATAAAGCAGGTCGCCCAGCAGGACGATGCGGTCGGGCTGCTCGGCTTCGATGGCGGCGCAGAGGCGCTCGGTCCAATATGCCGAGCCGTGGATGTCAGAAGCGATGAGGTATTTCATGGAGGTCCTTTCGGGGTGGGGTTGACGTGGCCGAGCGCGGAATGTCGCCACCAGCCGCGTTATTCAAATCGCAGTGCCGCGCTCTGGGCCGACTGCATCACGCGTTGGAGCGGCACATTGTGCTCACGGGCAAGGCGGGCGCAGTCTTCGTACTCGGGCGCCGCACGCTCACTGCCGTCGGGCAAGGTGGCCACCTTGACGGACACCTCGCCCCACGGCGTCGTTACGCGCTCAAAGTAGCGCGGCAGGCAAACGCGCTCCATAACCTGGCGGCGGATGCCATTGGTCGTGGTTTCCAAAAAGATGATCGTCTGCAGGCGCTCGATATCCTCGTGGGTGCAGATTACCTGCAACTGCCAGCCAGGGCGGCCTTTCTTGCAATAGAGGGGCAGCCAGTGCACCTCGCGCGCGCCGGCCTCGCGCAGGCGGTCGGCGGCGTAGGCGAGCACCTCGGGCGAAGCGTCGTCGATGTCGCACTCCAGCTTGACGATGGTTTCGGGCGCATCGGTCTCGCGGGACAGCGGAGATGTAGTTCCACGTTGCATACGGTCCGGCTCCTTTCCGCACGGGCTCGTTTTATTCACCCAAACGCTAGCACATCGCGAGCGGCGCAAGTGTGGCGGCGCGCGATGAGCGCGATTTTCCTTGTCTGCAAGAACCGACACTCCACCGCCTCGGCCAAACATGTACATCAGCCTCCAAACATGTCATTTTTTGTCAGTTTTGGAGGCTGAGGTACATGATTCGAAGCAAGGCCGATGTCGCGAGCCCGCCCTTATGCGCTGCCCGTCCTTTCCAGTCGATTTCGGCCCACGGCGCGCACATCGCACTGGGGGCCGCGCCGTTACAATGGAGCAGATTCGCTTGACGTAAAGGAGCCGCCATGCCTGCTTGCCCGCTGGTCGATTGCCATACTCACACCTCGTTTTCGGACGGACACGCCTCGTTTGAAGACAACGTCCGCGCCGCTGCTGCGGCCGGTTGCCGCACCATGGTCTCGACCGATCACCTTACCCTGCCTGCCAGCATGGATGCCACCTGCGAGGTGCAGGTTGTCGAGGGCGACCTGCCGGCGCATCGTCTGGCTTTTGAGGATGCCCGCAAGCTTGCCGCGCAGATTGCGCCGGAGCTCGAGCTTGTCTATGGCTTTGAGTGCGATTGGTACGAAGGCTGCGAGCCTTTGGTTGAGCGCTGGTCCCGGGGCGCCGTCGTACGCCTGGGCAGCGTGCATTGGATTGGTAACCCGGGCAATATCATGGCAGGCGCTGCGGGCACGACGGGGACAGAGGGCGTCGCACGCCCCGATACGCCCGACTCACGCTGCGGCTGGATCGACGACGACACCAACCTGCACGTTTGGGAAAACCTGGGCGTGCGCGGCGTGTGGGAGCGCTATGTCGATGAATGGTGCCGCGCCTGCGAAAGCTCGCTCAACTTTGATGTGATGGCTCACCCCGACCTGGTCATGCGCTTTTCGAAGGAAGGCTTTGCGCCCGATTTTGACCCCGCACCGTTTTGGCGGCAGATGGCCGAGTGTGCGCACGATACGGGCCGCCGCGTTGAGGTCTCGACCGCCGCACCGCGCAAGGGGCTCGACGACTACTATCCCGCGACCGGCCTTTTGCGCTGCTTTGCCCATGCCGAGGTGCCGATTACCTTTGGCTCGGATGCGCACCGCGCCTGTGATATTTGCTGGAATATCCGCGAGGCCCAAGCCCATGCCTACGACTGCGGCTATCGAACCTTCGACATCCCCCACCCCACCGGCGAATGGGAGTCCACACCCCTCGCCTAGCCATCCCTTCATAAGTTGCGGTGAAATAGCTCCTATTTATAGCCCTAAGACCGTCAAACAAGAACTATTCCACCGCAACTTCTATGGTCATCGGGGACGTTCTTTAACGACTAGTGGCGGCGGGCGTTGAGTTCGCCGGCCAGCTCGTCGAGGGTAATGCCGTAGCGCTCAAGCGTCACGAGCAGGTGGTAGACCAGGTCGCCAGCCTCGTAGCGAATGTGATCATGGTCGTTATCCTTGCAGGCCATGATCACCTCGCTCGCCTCCTCGGCAAGCTTCTTGAGCAGCTCATCCTCCACATCGGTCAACAGTCGAGCGGTATAGCTTTCCTGCGGCGACGCATCGCGACGACCGTGAATCACCTCGGCCAGCCCCGTTAGCGTCTCGCCGATATTTCCATCCTGAACATTTGCGGTACGCACACCCATGGTTCAATCCTTTCTGGTCGGCCAAGCGCCTGGTCGAGCGCCCGCCCTACGCGAGTTTCTTAAAGAAACAGGTACGGTTGCCGGTATGGCAGGCCGGACCCGGCGAGTCAACCTTGACCAGCAGCGTGTCGCTATCAAACCCTCGACCAGGGCACGCAGCTCGTGCGTCGGCGGCGCGGCGATACCGGCGGCCTCCAGCAGCGCGTCCACGCGGTCGAGCACCTCGGCACCACCGTGCAGGCGCGGCAGCTCGCTAATGGCGGCCTTGACGGCATCAGACTCGGTGCTGGCAGCCACGCGGGCATCGAGGCCCACAAAGTCGTTGGCATGCACGCAGCGCAGGGCCTCGGCTGCCAGCTCGCGATCCTCGCACGCCGCGAGCAGCTCCTTAAAAGGACGCACGCTACCTGCGATAATACGAGCATCGGGAAGCGCCAGCTTACGCACGGCCTCGGCCACCAGCGAAACAATCTCTACATCGCCCGCGGTATCGCCCGCACCGATAAGCTCAAAGCCCAGCTGCGTAAACTGACGCGAGCCACCGGCATTGCGCTGGCACTCGCGAACCACCGGCGCCTCGTAGCGAAGGCGCAGGGGCAGATCGGCCGCACGCATGCGGGTCGAAACCAGGCGCACGATCGGCAGCGTGTTGTCGGGACGGACCACCAGCAGGCGGCCGTCGTCATCAAAGAGCTTAAACGGCGTGTCCGCAATGCGGCCGCCCTCCTCGAGCGAACCCTTGTCCTCGAGCAGCGGCGTCTCGACCGGAAGGTAATGATGCTCCCTTAAGCAGCCCTTCACCGTATACGAGATCTCCTCGCGTGCCTGAGCCTCCTCGGGCAATATGTCCCGGAATCCCCACGGTGTGGCCGTCATCTGGTGAGCCTCCTCATACTGCGTTTCATATAGAACGAAAGACCGGCATAGCTCCGCCGATCTTCTGGGTACTTTAGCATACTAGAGTGCTTGCGGGGAGAACCGTCGCCCTCGGCTCACAGCGTATTCATTTGGAAACATAGGGCAAGCGATTAGCAGCGGTCTCTTGTTACAACGCAAAAAGGGCGCCCGTGCAATTGCGGACGCCCTTGTGCAGGGTTGAGATATCAACCAGCCAAGATATCGGACCCGTGACCAGCTCTTAGTAGTCGAACTGGTGGTAGTAGCGGCGGTACTTGAGGTTGTGCTTGGTGACCAGCTCGTAGTTGCGCGAGAGGCGGTCGGTGGTCAGCACGGACAGGATCCACGGCGACACGATGACGCGGAAGTCGTCGTCCAGGCCCGGGATCGCGTACTCGGCGGTGTCGATGATGACGTAGTCCTC